>JADGEN010000143.1 GCA_016744355.1 Halieaceae bacterium | reverse complement strand
CATATTCACACTAAGACGAATTTTAAACAGCGAAGACTCTGCCATAGCATGCTTTAGGTCTTGCTGAGTCACTGCCTGATAGTTGGCCTTATCCAGCAAGTTCTTCAGTAGGCCGACGAACTCGCCCTCCTCGACGGTATGTTCCACGTCCAGTAAACGCGTATCACAGTCCGGGTCAATGGGCGCGTAGGCGTGCTTCAACGCCTCAATACTGGAATGGAATTCAAGATGAAATATGCGCTCCAGCAGGCGATGAAAATTCAAGAAGTGCTGCTCGTGTCCCGCTAACTGCCCATCGGCCACGCACATTTGCACAACGTCATTTTTCCGGAAGGGAATAAAATACTGTCTATTACCTGTGCCTTTTACATCGCTACCGTCGGTCATTAAATCGGCTTCCAGTTTGGTGGTCCATCGGTTTAAATATAATCTAAATTACACCCGTTCGTAACATGGTAAAACCTTACTTAAAGTCTGTTTCCCATAGCAGCAAGGGTAGATCCACTAACAACCAGAACGGCACCCAGCCAGTTTAACCAGTCCAGCGGTTCAGTTTGGATAAAACCGGGATAGAGTAAATTGCTCAAAAACACGAAGAACAGGGTTAGCAAGGGGGTAAGAGTTATTACGGCACTCACCCTGCTGGCCTCCCAGTGCGTCATGGCAAACCCAAAGCTACCATAGGCAATAAGGGTATTGATCCCGGCGAAGGCCAACATGGCCAAACCGAAATCATCCAGATGCTGAATTTGGCCCGGGGACGCGGCTGGCCAGAAAAAAAGGCTGCCAGCAATATACAGCAACAGCAGCAGTTCGCTGGCGCTGACCTGTTTGAGTAGTTGTTTCTGTGCCAGCCCGTAGCCTGCCCAGGTAACTGAGGCAAGCATGATGAAGAGTATTCCAAGCAAATAGCTCTCGTCCAGGCTCGCCAATGTTCGCAGGCGGTGATGGAAAAACAATAGCAATCCAAGGGTAAAGCCCGCTACACCCAACCACTGCGGCGCTGAGAAGGGCTCCTTAAACAGCCACACACTGCCCACTAACAAAAACAGGGGGGCCAACTGAATGAGGATCTGCGCCGCCTCAGCGGTGGTTTGATCCAAGCCCATAAGATAGAGAATATAGTTTGCTAATAAGCCGACTACAGCGAGAAGAGTGAGCGGCCACAACGGTGGACGAAGTAAGCGTTTGATGGCGTCGCCACTGCGGCGGCCATACCATAGCAGTGCGATCACCGCCGATACCGAGAAGCGATACCAGGTGACAGTGATACTGTCCATTTCGCCAAGGATAACTTTCAGGGCGATAGGTAGCCCACCCCACATAACGGCGGTGACCAATGAAAAGCCTAGCCCTAACTTCCAGTTAGAGGACATTACAATTCGACCGGTTGCTCATGGGTATCTCTATCTCTGCACTCGGATATACGGAAAATGGCTCTGCATAATACACCTGCGTGGGCACACTTGTCGTGATTGACCCCACAACCATTGCCACCCTATTCTATCGTCACATATACTGTCACATCTAGTTACCCGGAGCCGCAACATGAATTACGAAAGCAAAGACAATATCGTCACCATCACGTTTGACGACGGCAAAGCGAATGTCGTGGGCGTTCAGTTTCTCGATGACATTAACGCCGCACTGGATCGCGCCGAAGCCGAAAAGGTGGGCGCGGTTATTCTGCGCGGACGCGAGGGCATGTTTTCCGGCGGCTTCGATTTGGGAGAGTTTAAAAAAGGCCCTGAAGCCGGCATGGCCATGGTCAAGCGCGGCTTTGAATTATTGCTTAGGCTTTACAGTTTTCCGCTGCCCACAGTGGCAGCTTGCACCGGCCATGGCATTGCCATGGGTGCCTTTATTATCATGGCCTGCGACTACCGCGTGGGCAGCCGGGGCGCATTTAAAATGAGCCTGCCAGAAACCGCTATTGGCATGGACCTGCCGCCTATCCTGGTGGAGATAACAGCTTCGCGCATCGCCAAGCACCATATGACGCGTGTGGCGCTGCAGTCGGAAGTGTACAACCCCGACCAGGCGGTAGAGGCAGGGTTTACAGATGAAGTGGTAGAAGTCGACGAGCTAACGAGACGTACTACAGAAGTTGCCGAAAGGCTGGCTAAGCTGCCGGCAAAACAGTACGCCGCCAACAAACTGGCTATTCGCGCCGGCACTTTGAAGGCTATGCGGGACAATGTGGCGCAACTGGAAAACTAACTCCAGCTGCGCCAGTTGCAGCTTAGGACTTACCAGAACTCATTGATGCCAGACGCTCGTTAATAATCTCATCGGCGTCTGACATGATATTCTTCACCAGATCTTCGCAACTGGGAATGTCGTTAATCAGGCCGCCGCACTGGCCAACGGTAACCATGCCCGCTTCGATATCACCGGTGCTCCAGGCTTTTTCCTGATTCTGGCCTGACACCAGTCCATGCACCTGACTGAAGTCTCCACCTGCCGCTTCGATTTCTGCCACGTTGTCGGCTATACCGTTTTTGTAAACACGTGCCGTGTTTTTGAAGGTACGGAAAATCAGGCGAGTCTGGTTCTCGTCCATCTCTACAACTTTTTGCTTGATCCCCTCGTGAATGGGCGCTTCCTTGGTTACCAAAAAGCGTGTCCCCATGTTGATGCCGTCTGCGCCCAGCGCCAGTGCTGCCACCAAGCCACGACCATCGGCGATGCCGCCTGAGGCCACAATCGGAATCTTCAATGCCTGTGCGGCTGCGGGAAACAGAACCAGACCGCCTACATCTTTCTCACCCGGGTGTCCGGCACACTCAAAGCCATCAATACTCACAGCCGCAACACCGATGCGCTCAGCTTTCAGGGCGTGACGCACAGCCACACACTTGTGAATAACCTTGATGCCATGGGCGTTAAACTTCTCCATAAATGGCTCGGGACTACGCCCTGCTGTCTCGACAATTTTTACACCGCTGGCGCAAATTGTATCGACATACACATCATAGTTAATTTCGGAAGCCACCACGCCTACTGTTAGATTGACGGCAAAGGGCTTGCTGGTGAGTGACTGGCACTTTTCTATTTCGGCTTTGAGTAGCTCGGGTGTTGGTAAAGTGAGTGCAGTCATCACACCCAGTGCACCTGCGTTAGAGGCTGCGGCAGCCAATTCGGCGGTGCCTACACGCATCATGCCTCCGCAAATAATCGGGGTTTCGATGCCTAGAAGTTCGGTTAGTCTGGTTTTCATAGAACGCTATTCCTGATTGTTTGTAAGAAAGGGAAAATCGGAAGATTGTGGATTTTAAATCGGCATGAATTATGTCACTACACAGAAAACCTCGCAAGCCTGACAATAGAGCGCAGTTTGGTCTATTTTAATGACCTGTGCCGCAGTTTCCCCCGATGCAATGAGGCGTATACTTTCCCCCTCAATCAGCAATCTAATCAGGAGAGCACTATGCTCCAACCCCTTCTTCGACAAGCCCTGTGCGGGACATTGCTGTGCCTGACGACCCTGGGCGCACACGCAAAAACCGATAAGCCCAACATTCTGGTGATCTGGGGGGACGACATAGGCTGGTCCAACATCAGCGCCTATCACCGTGGCATGCTGGGTAGCCGCACACCCAACATCGACCGCATCGCCAATGAAGGCGCCATGTTTACTGATTATTACGGCGAGCAAAGTTGCACTGCCGGGCGCTCTGCTTTTATCACCGGGCAACACCCACTGCGCACTGGACTACTCAAAGTTGGCCTGCCCGGTGCAGAGATTGGCCTGCAGGCAGAGGATCCAACCATTGCCGAGTTACTCAAGCCATTAGGCTACGCCACCGGCCAATTCGGCAAAAACCATCTGGGCGACAAGGACAGATTTCTGCCCAGTAATCACGGCTTTGACGAGTTTTTCGGTAACCTCTATCACTTGAATGCCGAAGAGGAACCCGAAACCTACTTCTACCCCAAAGACCCCGCATTCCACAAACGCTTCGCGCCACGCGGCGTTATTCACTCCTATGCCGACGGCAAAATCGAAGACACGGGCCCACTAACACGCAAGCGCATGGAAACTGCCGACCAGGAGTTTGCCGACGCTGCAATCAAGTTCATGGACAAGGCAAACAAGGACGGCAAGCCCTTTTTCGTCTGGTACAACTCCACGCGTATGCACGTTTGGACCCGCCTGGCGCCTAAATGGCAGGGGAGCTCCGGCTATGGTTTATATGCAGACGGCATGAAGGAGCACGACTTCTATGTGGGGGAGTTGCTGGATAAACTCGACGACATGGGCGTTGCCGATAACACGATTGTCATCTACTCCACCGACAACGGCTCCCAGACCAACACTTATCCCGACGGTGGCTCTGAGCCCTTCCGCGGTGAAAAGGGCTCCACCTGGGAAGGCGGCTTCCGGGTGCCAGCTTTAATTCGCTGGCCCGGTACTGTTGCGCCCGACACCGTCATCAACGACATCGTCAACCACCAGGATTGGCTGCCTACACTACTGGCAGCGGCCGGCGAGCCAGGCATAAATTCAAAATTGCTGAAAGGCCACCGCGCCGGCGACAAAACCTTCAAAGTGCACATAGACGGCTTCGACCAATCTGAACTACTGGCAGGCAAAGGCCCGGGCAAGCGTCACAACATTTACTACTTCGACGACAACGCCAACTTCAATGCTATACGCTGGAACGACTGGAAAATTCATTTTGCGCTACAAAACGAAGGCTGGGGCGGGCCGCGGGAAGCCCTGAACTTCCCCAGACTGATCAACCTGCGCACAGACCCCTACGAGACCTCATTGGACTCGAGCATGTACTCACGGTTCTTTGCCGATCAGCTATGGCTATTTGTACCCACCCAACAGGAAGTGGGTAAGTGGCTGATGACCTTCCGCCAGTTTCCGCCACGTCAAGCCACTGCCAGTTTCACCATTGACCGCATGATGGGACAGATGCAGCAAATGTTGCAGATGCAGGCACGGGGTGCCGGTGCCGGCGCGGGACAGCAACGTCCCAAGTCAAAACAGTGAAACAGGCAATCGTGATGGAGATGCAAGCACTATGAGCGAATATCTCGACCGGGCCTTCTCCCCGGCCAGTCTGGGCAAGCTGCCCTTGAAGAACCGCATTCTCAAGGCCGCCACCTACGAGGGCAAAACCCCTGATGGCGTGCCCGGAGACTTACTGTTGGATTCCCACAAAGCGGTGGTGGCAGGCGGAACGGCCATGACCACCATAGGCAGTTGCACTCCCGAGGCCGACGGGCGCATTAATGACCAGATGATGTGGATTCACGAGGGCAATCGCGCGCCGTTAGCCCACCTCACAAAAGCACTGAAAGAAGTCGCAGCCGATGTCAAAATTTCCGGACAGATGATGCACTGCGGCAACTTCTCCAAAAACCGTAAAATGCAACGCCTCAAGCGACCTCTGGGACCCTCGCGGCAATTCAACATGATCGGTGCGCCCTCCGGCATGCCCTTTGCCGGAAGCATGCGTATCAGCGACATCGACTATATGGTCCAGACCTACTTTGACGCGGCAAAAACCATGAAAGAGACCGGCTTTGACGCGGTGGAAATTCACTTCGGCCACGGTTATGGCCTGTCTCAGTTTATTAGTCCCAAAACCAACCGCCGTTCGGATGAATATGGCGGCTCTCTGGTAAACCGCATGCGCCTGCCTTTGCGGGTATTGGAAGCGGTGCGTAAAGCGGTGGGAGACGACTTCCCCATCTTGGGTAAAATGGGCATGACAGACGGCGTAAAAGGCGGCCTGCAGTTTGCCGAGGCACAGGAAGTGGCCAGTCTTCTCGATGCGGGCGGCATTGATGCCCTGATTTGCTCCGGCGGCACCAGCAGTTTTAACCCCATGGTATATTTTCGCGGCGACACTCTGGACAAGGGCTTGATTGAAGTTGAAAAAAACCCCATCACCAAACTGGGCCTAAAACTTATCGGCCCTAAAATGTTCCGCCATTACCCCTATAAAGAACTGTATTTTCTGGAGGACGCAAAAAAAATCCGCGACAGGGTCAAGTGCCAAATGATCTACATAGGAGGCTGCACAGAACTGTCCAGTGTTGAAACGGTAATGAAAGAGGGCTTCGATTTCGTGCAGATGGGCAGGCCCCTGATTAAAGACCCGGCTTATGTAAAGCATGCCATGCAAGACCCCAACTACAAAAACGGCTGTATTCACTGCAACCGCTGCGCCACGCTTATTGAAGCGCCTGAAGGTGTGTACTGCCCCGAAAATGTGAAGCAGGCCTAACTGTAATTTACGAACACTGGTTTTACACTTATCTGTAAGCATATAGCGAGCGGCAAGCTCGCTGCAAAATTCTTCTACTTTTCACCCCCGTGAACAGTAACCGGGCACAATTGTGCCAACCACGTCACGCTATAGCGCTTCATCCCCAAGCCATGTGTTCGGTATAATCCCGGCTTCAAACAT
>JADGEN010000142.1 GCA_016744355.1 Halieaceae bacterium | reverse complement strand
GGCCAGCACAGGCTCGCCATCCGCCACATTTCCCATGGTGAGAATCAGGTGTTCCTTATTGCTCTGCGCATCTTCAAAGCCGTGCATTTCGAATATTCCCCACTGGGTGGGTAGACTGGATGACGCTACGTATCGTGCGGGCACTCTATTTGTCCTCGACATAGGGGTCGCGTATTCTATCAGCTGTGTGAGGGTGGCGCGAGATATAGCTTTGTGGGGTCAATAGACCGCGGACAGGGATAATACGCCACCCGTTTCGCTCATACTCACATGACGCAGGTAGGTCATCCCCAACAATATCGTCGTTGGAAATTCCCCCTCCAGCACCGAGGCCATAACGTTTTCAACTCGAATACCTCCAACGTCAACTGACTTAAGCATTACCATTCGAGCAGTTACCATGCCTGAAGCTGTTTCAACCTGGGAAGCCTCTCCAGCGGCGAAAGGCAGGCCAATTGCCGTAGCATGAGACTGATTCATGGCTATAATAGTCGCACCTGTGTCCACCAGTACTGTCATTTTCCGACCATTGAGCGAAGCATTGGTCAAATATTGCATATTTTCGTTACGATGTATCAAGACTTCCCTAGTGTCGGGTACTTCGTAGTTTGAGGATATGCGCGTGGACATGGTTAGCTCAAAGCTCTCACCATCTATCTCCACAGTTGCGCTGCGAGAGCTCGCTTGCACCAGTGTGACGCCACCCAGTGACTCGCCCACACGAATCAGTTTACTCTGCCCGTTAACCTTCAGGATGGCTGCGTCTTTCAATAAGCCGTTCACTTCTACCGCAGGGGATTGAGCCCATGAAACAGGAAGAAAAAGCACAGTAAGCAGTGCAAATAAACCTAGCTTTGACACAAAAAGCTCCTCTGAAGTATCACTTCACTCACGGATGTCCAGCCCCTAGCCCGCGATCCACCATGCGAGATGAAGCGTTACGCAGGCCATAATACCCGCCACAACATCATCAATCATGATACCAAATCCGCCTCCTACATTTTTATCCAATATGCTAATAGGCCAGGGTTTTAGAATATCGAACACGCGAAACACGACAAAGCCTGCGATTATCCATACCCAACTCGAGGGCATGGCCCACATAGTTATCCAGTAACCGACAAATTCGTCCCACACAATGCCCCCGTGGTCATGTACACCCAACTGCTTGCTGGCGACCCCGCAAATCCAGATCCCAAGCACCGCCGCAATCAACACGACTGCAGAGTACAGCGGCAGACTCCAGTTTTCTGCCAACAGAAACAGTGGTACCGCCATGAGTGTGCCGGCTGTGCCTGGGCCTTTGGGCATAAGTCCGCTGCCAAAACCAAACGCTAAAAACTGCACAGGGCTAGTGAACACTCGCGGCTGCACAGGCTTATAATTTAAGCCTGAGCTACCGGTTTGAGACGTATTTTCTGGAATTTCAGGATCGGCGGAATCAGTCATGGTCTAAAAGTGCCGATATCCGCTCGCTGTGTCAACAAGCAGATCACAATCAACACCTTCCCCGGCGTAGACTTCACCAATACAGGTGCAGCCTGCCGGGGTAGGTAAATTCGGAGGCAAGGTGAAACACAGCTCGTAATCATCACCCCCGCACAGCGCCCATTGGCGTGCCTGAGTTTCATCCGGGTGAGATTTGAGAGCCTCAGACAAGGGTATGCGCGCTGACTGAATATCAAGCCTAACACCACTGGCCGCTGCAATATGCCCTGCATCTGCCAACAGACCATCTGATATATCAATGGCAGCCGTCGCTTGGTCCAACAGTGATTTTCCGAGCTGCAACCTTGCGGTGGGGCGATAAAATCGATTCAGCATATAATCAGCATGTTCGGGCTGCGGCCGCCATTTCTCCTGAATAAAGGCCAGCCCCCCTGCCGCATCACCCAATGTGCCAGACACGTAGAGTTTGTCGCCAGCAACAGCGCCACTGCGTAATAACGCTAATTTGGACGGAAGTGAGCCAAATACCTGCACGGTAATGCTTAACGGACCTTTGGTGGTATCACCCCCAATCAGGGGAAGTTTGTACTCACTTACGGCTCGTGCCAACCCCTCACTGAATGTAGTTAACCAAAATTCATCAGCCTCCGGCAGGGTGAGGGCAACGGTGATCCCTAACGGGCTAGCGCCCATGGCAGCCAAATCGCTGGCAGCGACGGCAACAGCGCGATAGCCAATATCTTCCGGGAATGCATCATCGGGAAAATGCACACCCGCTACGAGGGTATCCATAGATGTAGCCAAACGTTGATCATTGCCTAAACGCAGAATCGCACAGTCATCCCCTACCCCCAACTCAACGGCCTCACCTCGACCCAGCGAGGAAAAATAGCGGGAGATGATAGAGAACTCAGTGGCAACCATCAGGAGGCCGCGTCGACTTCAACCTTGCGTAATTGGCGGGCGGCTTTGTCCAGAACGCCGTTGATGTACTTGTGGCCATCGGTGGCGCCGAATTTTTTCGTCAGGGCAACCGCTTCGTTGATAACAACCTTGTAGGGCACATCGAGACGATGGGCCAATTCGAAAATCCCCATGCGCAAGAGCGTTCTCTCGATAGGGTCAAGCTCATCAATTTTACGGTCCAGCAGCGGTGTAAAGGTCGTCTCCAACTCGTCAACACAACCGGGCACGCCGTGTAACAGCGCCTGAAAATACTCGAGGTCAACGTGGCTGAAATCGTATTCGCTGCGAAATTCAGCTTCAATATCGGTGAGAGAAGCACCGGCCATATGCCATTGGTAAAGCGCCTGCATACCATAGTGCCTGGCTTTGCGACGCTCCGCTGCGAGGGTATTTCTACCCGCTTGCTTTGTTGATGGTTTTGTCACTGTTTCCTCAGCCAATTTGATCGATTAAGTCGACCATCTCTATCGCCGACATGGCAGCCTCTTCACCTTTATTGCCTGCCTTGGTTCCAGAGCGCTCTACTGCTTGCTCAATGGAGTCTACTGTCAGTACGCCAAAGGAAATGGGCACGCCGTGCTCCATGCTCACTTGCGCGATACCTTTAGTGCATTCCCCCGCTACATATTCAAAGTGCGGAGTACCACCTCGAATAACCGCACCTAAAGCGATAATGGCATCGACTCCACCTTTCTGTGCGACTTTTTTGCAAACGAGCGGTATCTCAAATGCACCCGGTGCGCGTACTATCGAAATGTTTTTCTCACTCACCCCGTGGCGCTTAAGCGTATCGAGAGCACCCTGCAGCAGGTGTTCTACGACAAAGCTGTTCCAGCGACCCACAACCAGTGCGTAATTGCCTTTGCCGCTGATAAACGCGCCTTCGATTGTCTTGATATCACTCATAATTGTTTCCTTATAAGACCCCTCTATCAGGGGTTCACAAATTCCTGCACTTCCAGATCAAAACCGGAGATTGCATTGTACTTGATGGGAGCGCCCATCAGGTGGATTTTTCCTACACCCAGATCTTTCAAAATCTGGGAACCCAGACCAACAGTTGTATGAGAGTTAGGGCCCTCACTCGCAGGGCCGGAGGCTTCACCAAGCGCTGTATCTATACTAGCCAACAATTGCTCGGCACTTTCTTCTTTGGATAACAGCACGACGACACCCCGGCCATTGTCCGCCACGGCCTTCAAGCATTTACCAATGCCCCAGGTTGCTTGCCCGGGAAGTTCGCTGCCAACCATATCTCGCAATATAGAGCTGACATGAACCCGCACCAACGTTGGTTCTTCAGGTGAAATATCACCTCGTGAAAGGGCCAGATGAACACCCCCTGCCGTCTGGTCGCGGTAGGCGACCAAGCGAAATTCGCCGTGAGCGGTTTGCACCACGCCTTCTCGAATTCGCCGCACAGTGCGTTCGTTGGCGATGCGAAAATGAATCAAATCGGCAATGGTGCCTATTTTCAAGCCATGTGTTGCAGCAAACTCCCGCAATGTCGGTCCGTCTGCCAGCATACCCTCGGGTGTGAGAATGTCCGCAATCACACCTGCCGGCAATAGTCCTGCCAGCCTCGCATAATCTGATGCGGCCTCGGTGTGGCCCGCCCGGGTGAGCACGCCCCCGGCAACAACGGTCAATGGAAAAATATGGCCTGGCTGCACAATATCTGCGGGAGTCGCGTGAGGTGCCACAGCGGCTTGTACCGTCAAAGCCCGATCCACGGCCGAAATACCCGTGTCGATTCCCTCTGTAGCCTCAATAGACAGGGTAAAACTGGATTTTTCACCCTGGGCATCTTCCACCATGGGCGGAAGATTTAACTGTCTACATCGCTCCTCGGTAAGAGCAAGGCAAACCAGACCGCGTGCCTGACGCGCCATAAACGTAATAGCCCGCGCATCGGCGTGCTCTGCCGCAACCATAACAACACCTTCGTTGTGGCTGTCTGCATCGTCATCGAGCAACACCACCATTTTGCCCTTGCGGATATCACTGATTAACTCATCTACTGTATTTACTTGCATTGCTCTCGATTCCTGATGGGCGCACTAAGCTAGTGCCCCAGATAACCTGATTCGGCCAGTGTGGACATAGATAATTCTGCGTTCGCACCCGAACTGGCCGCATTGTCTCCCTGCATCAAACGCTCCAGATAGCGCGCGATAACGTCAACTTCCAGGTTCACCTTACTACCTGGACGGTACTGACCAAAGACAGTCTCTGCCATGGTCTGGGGAATAATATTGAGTTCAAACTCCGCCCCGCTTACCGCATTGACCGTAAGACTGGTACCGTCGATGCAAATACTGCCCTTGTGAGCGATATATTTAGCCAATGCATCCGGAGCGCGCAGAACAAATCGAATAGAACGGGCATCTTCCTCCAGGCTGACGACCTCACCTACACCGTCCACATGGCCACTCACAATATGACCTCCCAGGCGATCGGTGGCGGTCAGCGCCTTCTCAAGATTCACCCGGGAGCCCGACTCCAGCTTACCCAATGTAGTGAAGTTAAGGGTTTCAACCGATACATCGGCCCAGTAACCATCCCCGGGCAACTCGATCACCGTTAGGCATACGCCATTGGTGCAAATGCTGTCGCCAAGGCCTACATCATCCAAAGACAACTTGCCGGTATTCACCCGCAAGCGCAGATCGCCACCGCGACTTTGCATTGCGGTGACTTCTCCAATTGCTTGAATAATGCCTGTAAACATTCTAGCCCTTTGTTTGTTGAGGAATGACGGTAAAGCGCCAGTCCTGCCCTACTTTGCGAACATCTTCAACCTGCAAAGCCACCTTGTCTGCCATCGCATCCAATGGCAAATCCAACAAGGGTCGCGCTCTGCTGCCCATCAAAGTCGGGGCCATATACACGATTAGTTCGTCCAGCAGACCCTGCTGAAGAAGCGCACCCGCCAAGCGGGGGCCGGATTCTACCAGAATTTCATTACATTGCCGCCCACTGAGCGTATTTAACAGCAGGGTCAGGTCCAGCACCCCTTCACGCAGTGGCAGAGCTTCGAATCCGGCCTCAGTTCCCTGAAGATCAATCGGGATCGCGACATCAGGAGAATGAAACAAGACTGTTTGCTGTGAGCCTTGCAACACGCGGGCTTGCGCAGGTGTGCGTAAACTCGAATCGAGTACAGCACGCAGGGGCTGGCGCACCAATGCCCGTTTGGCCTCTTCAATATCCAGTGCCAATTCTTCGCCCCGAACAGATAACGCACAATCATCGGACAATACGGTTCCAATACCCGTAACAATGGCACAACTGCTGGCACGTAGGCGCTGCACATCTGCTCGCGCGGCGGGACCCGTAATCCACTGGCTCTCGCCACTGGCCATCGCAGTACGCCCATCCAGCGACATAGCCAGCTTCGCCCTGACCCGACCACGCCCCCTAGTCATTCGGGCGATAAAACCGGGAATAAGCTGGCGCGCCTCCGATTCCAAAAGCCCGTACTCTACTTCTACCCCGGCTGCGCGCAGCCCTTGCAAGCCCGAACCCGACACAGCTGGATTGGGGTCTTGCATTGCAGCCACTACCCGAACCACCCCTGCTTTAACAAGAGCCGTAGCACAGGGCCCGGTTTTGCCTGTGTGACTACACGGCTCAAGGGTAACGTAGGCTGTTGCTCCGCTTGCATCCCCAGCGGCCAGCAGGGCTTCAATTTCGGCGTGATTTCCACCGCTAGGCTGGGTATGCCCCTCACCGATAATATGGCCATCGCGCACCAACACACAACCCACGTGAGGGTTGGGCATTGCCCAGTATCGCCCCCGTTTTGCCAGCTGCAGAGCGCGGGTCATCATTTGAGTATCAAAGACTTTATTCAAGGGAGAATACGAGGATAGCTTCAGGTGGAATCGCCGTCGGCAGGCTCTGCCTCCAAGCGCTCAATTTCGTCACGAAACTCGGACAAATCCTGAAAACTTCGGTATACCGAGGCAAAACGTACGTAGGCAACCTGATCCAGAGCCTTGAGATGATTCATCACCAGTTCACCCAACAC
>JADGEN010000141.1 GCA_016744355.1 Halieaceae bacterium | reverse complement strand
TTACACACGAGCTGCTGCATAGATCATGTGCATAAATGCTGGAAATCGAGTCAGCGATTTAGTTTTCAGGAGGGACAGTATTACACGATGTGACGCTGCCAACCAAGAACGGATCTACGCAGATCGACCACGCGGTCATTTCTCCATTCGGCATACTTGTCGTCTAGACAAAGAACATGAGCGGCTGGATTTTTGGGAGCGCCAACAATTCAAAATGGACTCAAACTTTCCAGCGGCGGAAGTTCTCTTTCCGAAATCCACTCAGGCAGAACTTTAAGCACCAAAAAATTCTCAGCGCAGTATCACCCCTCACAAGTTCTACTGGTGCCGCTGTTTTCCCGTACATCCTCCAGGTCATTCATCACCTCTACCACCAGGACTCTAGCCTGCTTGGTTGACGACAGCTTGTTGTCTCGCTCGACCAATTCCGGGAGCATAGCCTCGGCCGCGCTCTCACCGCCGGTTTCTACTACGTTCATCACCTCAAGCCAGTAACCGGCAAGAGCGTAATTGTAATTTTTGTCAGCCTGGGCTGCCTCGGCATAGGCAATTGCTACATTGTGTTTACACTTCGCGAGCGCTTCTAGCCCGTGATAGGCATCGTCTCCAATCTTTCGGCGCAGTTTCTCCATCTCGGCATCTACTCGACGACGCTCTGCCTCCCGGCTATTTTCCGCCTTTTGCGCGCTACGCACACCGCCGGACACCGCACCGGTACTGCCGCCCCATACAGCCCCGCGTGCAGCTGCATCTCCAACGTTCCCGCCAAACACCAATGCTGTCACCATGCCGCCTATTGCGCCTACTGCAGCGCCCCCAGCTGCACCTTCTGCAGCACCGCGGGTAGACTCAGTGGAGCAGGCAGCTATACACATGGTCAGTGTCGCTGCTAGTAGTAAACGTTGGTAGCATGAATACATAGGTGGCTCTCACGGAAAATTTATAAACGAGATCAATGCGCAGAAGTATAACCCATGAGGCCACACTTGCTAAAAGGGATTACGCGTTTACTACCTCGGGCGTACTAATACAATGACGCACCGCCCCAGCGGCTGCACCAAAAACTGAGAATTGTTTGCTAGAATAATACAACTCATATAAAGCGAACCAACGAAAAGGTAATCAATATTAATAGTTATAAATGTGGCAGGCATTGTCGCGGACTGCTCAAGTTGCCAGTTGTAGCCAAATCCCGTATTTCGCCACAGCCCGGTTTCAAACAATACTCCGGGGGGGCGGCGTGATCCGCATCCTGGTCCCCGCTGTCGTTTTCCAGTCTGTCATGTTCGGTGGCGCGTACGGCAGTGGCAGGGAAGTGGTCGAATACTTCTCACGTTTTGGCGAACTACGAGGAATAGCCGGTGTGTTCACTGCAGCGGTGGTTTTCTCTCTGGTTGTCTCCCTAAGCCTGGACATTGCACGCCGCGCTTCCGTTTTCGAATACCGACAGTTTCTTGGATTGATAGCCGGTCGTGGATGGATACTGTTCGAGCTGCTATTTCTGGCAATGTTGCTCTTGGTGCTGGCGGTCAATCTGGCAGCGGGCACGGAAATGCTTGACCTACACTGGCAGGTGTCACGCAGTGTATCCAGCACGCTCATGGTAGCACTCATTGTAATGCTTATTATACTGGGACGTAGGACCATCCAGGGCTTCATGTGGCTGGGCAGTCTATTGCTCATGGGACTAATGATCACCCTCCCTTTTCTCACACCGGAATTCACTGTGGACTCGCCAGGCGCAACAACCGCCCCCGCCGAGACGGCCGTGCCGGCAATACTGTCTGGGGCTCGCTACGCGCTTTACAACCTGATCTGCGTGCCGGTGCTACTATATTGCGCGCGGGACCTGCGCACCCAAGGCGAATGTATACTGGCCGGCTCCCTTGCGGGCACCGCCGTCGTCTTTCCAGCACTGCTGTTACATACGGCATTCAGCGAGGGTTCGCCGGAGCTTCTGGCGTCGTCCCTGCCGGCAATTGAATGGGTAGCCGCCTCTGGCCGGCCAAACTTCCAAGCCATGTACGCGCTAGTATTCTTCACCATGATAATCAACACGCTCAGCGGTCTGTTACTGGGCCTGAACGAGAGAATCGATGCTGCGTCACCCACAAAAAGTGGCTCGGGCCCGAGTTTGCGCCACGGACTCGTCACACTATTGGTCCTGGCCCTGAGTGCGCTGCTCGCGCGTTTGGGCGTCATACCTCTGGTAGCAAAGGGATATGGCAGCGTAGCCTGGCTTGTATTGCCGGTGTTCGTATTACCACTGCTCTGGCGTTTCCTTACTACGCTGCAACCTCTGGCACCGCTGTACCAGCAGACAGAGAACGCTGATTCCTGATCACATCCCTGCAGCTTCTCTTGATCTGGGCGCGCAGCCAGCGGTTTTCCGGTTGCCGGTTGCGGCTCGCATGACTCATCATATAGATGGGGATTGGCTTCACCTTGAAGGGCAGCGGTATTATCCGCAATGGCAGGTGCCGCGCGAAGTGGGTCGCAAGATACAGGGGCGCCGTAGCTATCAGCTCCGACTGACTGACTAGCAGGGGCAAGGCCAGCCAATTGGTGACTGTCACTGCGATCTCTCGCTTGAGGCCGCTAGTTGCAAGGATACGATCGATCTCCGGAATCGGCTCGTCGGGCCGATCCCCGCGCCAGATGAACCGCTGCTTCGAGAACAGGTGCGAGTTCATTTTCTGATTGATTATGGGGTGGCCTTCTCGAGCGAGTACGACAAGCTGCTCGTCGTAGATGGGTTCCACAATGATATCCGGCTGATCCAAGGGAACATAGTCGATCAGTAGGTCCAGATCACCATAGCGAAGCGCCTTCAGGAACTCTGAAGCAGCACCCGTGCGCACCGAAAGCTGGCTCTCGGGCGAGAGACTGGTCACTCGTTGCTGCAGTTCCGGCAGCACCACGCCCTCGAAGTAGTCAAAACACCCAATACTGAACCCGTGCGGCTTGAGGGGATCAAATCGAGGCGGTCTGTCAAGAGCATCCGACAACAGCGCGAGGGCCTCGCGCACTAGCGGTGCCAGTTCCGAGGCCCTCGGCGTGGGCCGAATTGTCCGGCCGTCACGGACGAAGAGATCTTCGCCCAGGGCGGCGCGCAGACGGCCCAACGCATTACTCATGGCCGGCTGGCTCATACCGATACACTCGGCAGCGCGGGTCAAGCTGCCTTCCGTGATGATGGCATCAAAGATCGTCAAAAGATTAAGGTCGAGTTTTCGTAGGTTCATCACACAACACATTCACAACATGAATAAATAACTTAAGTTATTTAAACTTAACATTAATTGTCGAATGAAGCACACTCTACAGCTACATCACCCGGAATCAACGCCATCAGCCTCTCCCACCCACAGCAACTAATCTGCACCCTGCTCCTCATCACAAGTCCGGCATACAACGCGCAAGCGCAGTCCGCCAACTACGGTGAAGTACAGGTCCTAATTGATTACGCTGACCGGGATGAAAAACTGGGGCATGTGTCTCTTGGAGCAGTTACCAGCACGACAGACCGTTACTTTGACTTCAAATCTCGCACCACGGAAACTACTGGCCTCAGCTGGCTTATTGAGTCGGCACCCCAATATCAGGCGTTACTAGGCGGTGGCGTGGATGCCACAGCAAACAACGAGACCAACCTCATAGCCCAATGGTACGTGCGCGACCCTGCTGACGCAGGACGGGGAAACTTGCTGCTCTGGTACCAGTTCTCGTCCACCTGGGGTAACCAGACCACTTCGGATTTTCAAAACGACATCGGCATTCTTTCACCACCCAACGGGGGCGATACCGCACCCGACAACTCCCGGGATCTTGCCCAGCATATCGCCTGGGAGCAGCGCTTTACTGACGATAGCGTGCGTATCCAGGTAGGCAAGCTCACTACGCGTGTCCTAATGAACCTGAACCGCTACGCGGTCAGTGATCGCGAAGATTTTTTCACACCAATGATCGTCAATAACCCGGTCGCTCACTACACGGCGCGGGCCGGTCTGGGCGCTTTCGCCGAGTACAGCGGCAACAGCTGGTATGTTTCGGGTATGTTGCGTGACGCCGACGCAGACCTCAGCAAGCGCCTGGCAGATTTTTCCTCTTTGGACAGTGGCAACTGGGAATACCTGGCTGAATCAGGCCTGACACCAGACGACGTTCTGGGCCTGGGTGCCGGTAACTATAGGGTCACCGTCTCTTACAGCGACGCGACGGACAGTGCAGACTCCACCTCATCGGTATCGCTGAGTTTCGATCAGGATCTCGGCAATCGTCTGGGTGCCTACTTCCGCTACGCCACCGCCAACGACACATTCAGGGCCTTTGACCGTCGCATTGCCATGGGGCTGCAGATAAAGGAGCCGCTGGGTTTCAGTAACGACCGCATAGGTATCGGCTACTGGTGGGGTAGCCCAACTGATGATGCACTGCGCTCCGAGTCGGGGCTCGATCTATATTGGAAGCTGCAGATAGCGCGCTTTCTGGAAGTGAGTGCGGGGCTACAAACGGTTTTCGATCCGGCCTTCGATACAACGCAGGACACAGCGACCCTGGCGCAGGCACGACTGCGCTTTGTGTTTTAACAACATAACATTAATGGTGAAGATGGTGATTTCTATGCAATTGAGAAAGATAACAACAGTATTCACGCTGAGCGCCGCGCTCGGTATCTGTGCACAGGCACAGGCACAAGAGAGCGCCGAAGATATGCGCAAGCAATGGGATCAGATCGAACAAGGTGGCGATATCCCTCTTAACGCCAATAGCCCCACCATTGATGCCTGGCGGCTCATGCGTAAAGACCTCAGCAAAGGGCGCGATCCAGGCCCTATCAATATTCAGCGCTGGGCCGGTCACTACCCGTGGATAGGCATGCCCACCATGTTTCACTTGCCGGTTGCACTAACGCCCGAGGATCTGGCAGTGGGCCAGGTTGAAATTGCCTTTCTGGGTGCCGAATTGGTAGGCGACCCCCGGGCCCGCACCTGGGGTCCAGCCGAAATGCGCAATCCGCACCGCTCTGAGGTGTATCACGTATGGGGGGACATGGCGATGCCGGAGCTCGATACCGGGCGCACTGCTCTGGCAGAGCTAGTCGCTGTCGACTACGGGGATGCACCCATCGACCCCTATGGGATGGAACGCTCCATACCCGAAATTCGCAAGATGGTGCGCGAGATCGCAAGTACTGAACTGAGCAACGGTAAGCGGACCATTCCCTTCATCATTGGCGGCGGCCACGCCCTGATGTTTCCGGATGTAGCGGGCGTGGTGGATGTCTACGGTAAAGGCAATGTGGCTGTCATTCACTTTGACGCTCACGCTGACTACTCGACCGGAGACTTTGGGCGCCTGGTCGCCCATGGAAACCCGGTGCGGCGTCTGGTGCTGGAAGAGCTCATAAATCCCGAACACATCATTCAAGTGGGCCTGCGTGGTCCTACTTCCACAGACCTGGAAACTCTGGATTGGGCACGCGAACAGGGCGTTCGCTATCATATGATGGCGGAAGTGGAAAAAGATGGATGGCAAAAGGTGATGGACAGGGTGATCAAGGAAGCCCGCGACTCTGCAGAGAATATATTTATCTCGTTCGATGTTGATGTCGTTGACCCTGCTTTCATATCGGGTACCTCCACACCTGAACCCGGCGGCTTGTACATGCGCGAAACCCTGCCACTGATCCGCAGGCTGTGTGCTGAAACGAATATCGTAGGTTTCGAACTGGTGGAGTTGCGCCCGGACTCAGACCCTGGGTATACCACCATGCTCAATGCCAAAGCGATCGTTCGTCAGTGCCTCAACGGTATGGCTGTACGCAAAGCTGGCATTACCAAAGCTAACTACCTGAACCCGGTGATGACTGACGACGGACAGTAGGTTTCGGAAGGCCAAAGTGTTCATTTTTCGAGAACCGCTCCTTGGTTTTGTACTAATAGGAGCGGCGTTCTACGCTCTGTTTTTTCTGGTGACAGAAGAAAACCGCCCGCGTATTGAAGTCAGTGACGCGCAGATCGAGCGCCAGATTACGGACCGGGAGCTAGTACTGGAACGCCCACTATCCGAGCAGGAAAAACTGAGCCTCCGCGAAAGCTTTCTCGACCAAGAGGCACTGGTACGAGAGGCGATGGCACGGGGCTTGTATTTGAACGATGGCAAGGTTCGTCATCGCCTTGCCGACAAGATGTTCTACCTTCTCACAGAGGACATTCCGGCGCCATCCAACGCAGACCTGCAAACGTTTTTTGACGCCAATTCAGAACGCTATCGGACACAGGAACGCATCAGCTTTGAACACCGGTTTTTTGCCAAAGATCATATGCGCGCCGCTGCAGCCATCAAAGCCGAAGGCGGCAAGCCGCTTGACGACGGTACCAGTTTCTACATGGGTAACACGCTGGAAAACTATTCTGCGGATGAACTGATCCCAATTTTTGGCCTTGCCTTTACGCGGATGATGGGTG
>JADGEN010000140.1 GCA_016744355.1 Halieaceae bacterium | reverse complement strand
TATATGCCTTTGCTCTACCTGAGTAGACGACAATGAAAAAATCCCTGCTTATATTTGCACTCATTTTAGTGGGTATTTTTTTCGGGCTGGGCGGTCCCGCATTGATAAATGATCCCAAGGGAACACTGGAGGACTTTGCAGTGCGTAATGCCGATGTGCTGCCACTGGAGCGTGTAGGCAGTTATCTGTTTGATAAAAATTGTGCCACCTGTCATGACAATCCTGCTATGCATGCGCCCACCAGAGAGGCATTGGCGGGGTTTTCTAAAGAAACGGTGATGATTGCCATGGAGTTCGGCAAGATGCAGCCGATGGCCGCGCATCTCAACAAGAGCCAGCGAGGACTCATTGCTCTCTATCTTGCAGGAACGGATACCCAGAGTTACCAGTGGCTTGATACCGCTATGTGCGAAAACAATTTGCGCAGTGATACCGATCAGACTTTTGTCGGTAGTTGGGGCCTGGGGAATCACAATCAGAGATTTGCCAGCAACGAACTGGCGGGCATTGACCGGGACAATGTTGCTTCGCTGGAGTTGGCCTGGAGTTTTGCTTTTCCCAAAGTTGCCGATATGCGTTCCCAGCCTGTCATTGTGGGCGACACGATGTATGTGGGTGACAAGGCTAAAAAGCTTTATGCCCTGGATAGAAAAACCGGCTGTGTGCGCGCTCATGCCGATTTTCCTGCGGGGGTTCGCTCTTCGATTACGCTGGCCGCCAGAGACAACGGCGAAGCCCTGTTGGTGTTTGCTGACTCTCTCGCCACCGTTTATGCGGTAGACCCCGACACGCTGGATATCGTCTGGCAGACACGTACACAAATATTCGACAAGTCGGTGATTACCGGCACCATCAGCTACGCGGACAACCGTCTGTTCGTGCCAATATCTTCCTATGAAGTTGCGGTGTCGGGCAGCCCCACTCACCTGTGTTGCGAAAGTCACGGTGGCGTTATTGCGCTGAATGCCAGCAATGGCGAAAAGCTGTGGCAGTGGGAGTCTACGATTGATGCCACCGTGCAGGGCACCAATTCCGACGGACAGGAGCAGTTTGGCCCGTCGGGTGCAGTGGTGTGGACGACTCCAGCGGTGGACCAAAAGCGCGGTCGAATCTATTTTGGTACGGGTGAAAACCTGTCTGAGCCCGCCACTGATACCAGTGATGCCATCATTGCGCTGGACATAGAAACAGGCAAACTGGCGTGGAAGTTTCAAGCCACCGTGGGCGATGTGTGGAACGCTGCCTGTCAGCAAGGCGGTGCAAATTGCCCTGAAAATCCAGGTGGCGATTTTGATTTCGGCGCCTCGGTCATCATTACCCAATTACCCGACGGTAGCGATGTGCTGCTGGCCGGGCAGAAGTCTGGTGAAGTATTTGCTTTCAATCCAGAACCGGTTGGACTGGAGGGTGATTTACTGTGGCGTAACAGAATCAGCCTGGGTACTACCAACGGGGGTATTCATTGGGGCATGGCTGTGTCTGGCGAAACCATGATTGTGCCAGTGGCCGATCCCGAGCGCGACAGAGCAGGATATACACCCAGGCCAGGGCTTTCTGCCTTGGACATTTCTACAGGAGAGGTATTGTGGCAAAAGCCGGTTGAACGCCGCTGTGAATTCGACCCAAGCAAGCGCCCCTTAGTCGGCCTTGCAGCAATGCGCGCGGCTAAGACACAGACGCTTGAAGAGCAGTACCAATGCTCTTTCTATTACGGTTTGTCATCTGCAGCAACAGCTACACCCGAGTTAGCCTTCAGTGGCAGTTTGGATGGCAGCATTCGAGCTTACGACATCAATAACGGCGATATACTCTGGCAAACCCAAACTGCCATTCCTTTTAATGCCACCAATGGCATTGCTGGACACGGCGGTGCTATTGATGTGGCGGGGCAGGTCGTGGCCGATGGATGGTTGTATGTGCTGTCGGGCTATAGCATGTTTGGACAGCTGCCCGGCAACATGTTGCTCGCTTACCGTGTCAAACCTGATGAGTAAAAGGCGACCGACAAAAAATAAAGGCAGGCACGTCAATTTTGATGTAGACCATATGGATCCGTTGGGGCAGGGTGTTTCCCGTGACGGTAAGCTGGTTACTTTTATTGCCGGCACACTGCCCGGAGAAGCCGGGCAAGCAGTGGTTTACAAACAAAGTAAGGGAGTACAGTTTGCCACGCTGTCCAGTCTGGAAACCCCCGCCGACAATCGTTGCGAGCCCCAGTGCCCGCATTTTTCTCAATGCCCGGGCTGCCACTATCTACATACCGATTATGCCAGCGAGCTGAACTACAAGCGTTCTGCATTGGCACGCCATCTCTCTCAGTTGAGTATAGCGGAGGAGCAAATAGAACTTGTTCCTGCTCCCAGTCGTCTGTCGTATCGCAACCGGGTGCAGCTGCACTATAGGCACAAGTACATAGGCATGCTGGACCCCGTTAACAATCAGGTCGTTGAAATTCCGCACTGCAAAATAATTGATGAAAAACTACAGCCCGCATTTGATCAACTGTATGAGGATAAGTCCTGGACCGAGGTGAATCCGGGGCATGGACACTGCGAGTTATATCTTAAGGATGAGAAGGTCGCCCAGAGTTGGAATGACGACTATGCGCACGGGGGTTTTTCGCAGGTAAACAACGCGATGAACTGCGAGCTGCAAGCGCGGGTGGACAGCCAATTGAAAGAGTTAGCGGCGAGTCGTGTTCTCGATCTCTTTTCCGGGCGCGGAAATTTATCCAATAGCTTTGCCGCAACTGGAGGGGAGCGCGTGCTGGTCGACAGCTTCTGGGATGCTGCCGTGGGCGAGTCGCCGGAGAACTTCGTTAAACTGGACCTGTTTGGTGACGATGCGCTAAAGCTGTTTTTCCGCCGTAGGGGAAAAGAAACATTCGACACCTTGTTAGTCGATCCACCCAGACGAGGGTTTGCGCAACTCGACGCCTGGGTGAAAAAGGCCAAGCCGAAATATCTGGTTTATGTCAGCTGTAACCCCGCCAGTCTCGCCAGGGACTTGCGCGGACTGAGTTCAAAGTATGAAATTGTCACTCTAACTCTGCTTGATTTATTCCCTGCTACCTATCACTTCGAAACATTGATAGTACTGCGATTTCGTTAACTCGGCGGGGCTAGAATGTGGGGTTGAGAGCGATCCGTCTCAACTCTCTGATTTACTCCTCTGTGCTTCCATCTTTTTGATCATGCGTTTGGCCATAGGGCGTGCAATGAGGCTCATCAGTCTTACTTTAAGGCTGGCCTGTGGTGTGTTCTTTGCAGAGGCAAAACGCTGCAGGTCGAGTTCTTCACGTACGCCGGCGCTGAGCGCGACGTTTCTATCATCCAGTGGTATGCCTATGCTGTCGGCTATTCGCACCATGCGCTGAAAGTTGGCAGCAACACCAGCTGTATCGACTAAAACGTCCGGTCCGGCTTCATTCAGCAGCGCAGTGCGCGCCTGGGTCAGTGCAGTTTCATCACGACGGGCAAATGATTCGGCAAAATGCATTAAGACTTTGGCGTGGGCAACATCGCCATCGGTTGCGCGCTCGTCACCGTTAATCATCTGTAGGTTAACAGTGGCTTCGGAAAGTTCGGCACTCAAACTGAGCATCGAGGCATGTGAGGTAGTTCAGTAAAAGCACTCGTTGATGGACGAGACCCTCCCTGCCACCAACTCAATTTGCATACGATTGATAGATCGCCCATTGGGTCCGGTGAAATTGCCCATGGCTTCCATGGACAGGTAATGCTCATTGGCGATTTTCATCCAACTGCGCACGGCGTCGGGAACCAGGCTCAGGGCGCGCAACACATTGGCAGTGCGTTCGGGCCACAAATCGGATTCGGGGCCCACAGCACCTTCAGGTGGAATCATGGCCACATAAGCGGTGTCGTGTTCGGTATGGGCGGGGCGATAGTGGTCGGGATCGCCGGCGACAGGCTGTGGTAATGACTCCTGCGGGAGTCCCAGCGCGCGGTGAAACTCGTCTATACTCAGCACGTTCACCACAACGCCCACCAGCTCAACATATTGCTCTTCGCTGAAGCCCTTCTGGACGTTGCTCTGCACATAATTTTTGGTAATGCGTGACTGGTCGGTGACAATACGGTGCACGGCGTCGACGACGTCATCGCTTAATACATCGCCTTTCAAATGTTCGCCCTGTAGGGCATAGGGTGAAAGGGCGGTTTTGCGCTGCGCGCAGAAGGTGCACTGTAGGGCATTGCGAACCTCTGCGGCAATGGCAATACGCTCAGCGCCGGTAAACCAGCTGCCGGCTTTGGCCAGGGTTTGCCAATAGTCCTTGTGCACATCAACCAGCCCGGCCCTGATCGGGTAGGGGCTGTCGCTGTAGTCAAAATATGTGGTGGAAGAGTCCATCCGCTCATTGCCCGCTTTATTGGCTGTTGTCTTGCATCTGCAAGTGGCAAAGGTCACCATAACCAGATGAGTCACATTTCGCAATCCCCAGACTATAACCGCCTGCGCAAGTTGCCGGGTGTTGATGCACTGCTGCAGCGATCGGAGGATCTGGTGGCACGCTGGGGGCATGCGCAAGTGTCGCAGGGCCTGCGCCGTGAATTGAGTCGCCTGCGTGACCAATTGCAAAGTGGTGGCTCGATAGAGGTGGACGCGGCTGTCATAGTCGCGACAGTGGCTGCGGAGCTAGAGTTGGCCAATGGCCCCAGTTTGAAGTCAGTGCTGAATCTCACGGGCACTGTGTTGCACACGAATCTGGGGCGAGCCAGCCTGCCACCACAAGCCGTGCAGGCCGCAGCAGAAGCAGCTAGCCAAACCAGTAATCTCGAATTTGATTTGAGTACGGGCAAACGGGGCGACCGAGAGAGTCATATCGAAAGCCTGGTTTGCGAACTCACTGGCGCCGAGGCTGCGACAGCTGTCAACAATAATGCCGCCGCAGTGCTGTTAATTCTCAATACGCTGGCGATGGGCCGAGAAGTGCCCGTGTCCCGGGGCGAGTTGGTGGAGATAGGCGGCTCGTTTCGTATACCCGAGGTGATGCAGCGTTCGGGTTGCACACTGGTAGAAGTAGGTGCTACCAACCGCACACACCTGAAGGACTATCGCGGCGCCATTAACGTAAATACCGCGCTGCTAATGAAAGTGCATGCCAGCAACTACAGTATCGAAGGCTTCACCAGTGCAGTGGCAGAAACTGAAATAGCTTCGCTTGCCCGAGAGTGTGGTCTACCCTTTGTGATTGATTTAGGTAGTGGCAATTTGCTGGATTTCCCCGCTTTGGGCTTGCCCCATGAACCCACCGTGGCTGACGCCATAGCCAGTGGTGCCGACCTGGTAAGTTTCAGCGGCGATAAATTACTGGGCGGTCCCCAGGCAGGTATTATCGCCGGAAGGCGGGACCTGATTGAACAGATAAAACAAAATCCGCTAAAGCGCGCTCTGCGCCTGGATAAAATGACATTGGCGGCGCTGGAAGCGGTGCTAAGGCTTTACCAAAACCCCGCTACATTGACACAACATCTTCCCGGCTTGCGTCAACTAACTCGCTGCACAGACGATATCGCAACGATGGCTGCGCGTTTGATTGCGCCACTGGCCGAGATTATCTCGCCACACTATGAAGTATCGATGCGCGGAGGCTTCAGCCAGATTGGCAGCGGTGCCATGCCGGTGGAAACAATCGCAACAACTTGTCTTTATATTCAGCCGGGCTCGCAAAGCGATAGCGCCCTGCGCCGTCTCGCCGCTGCTTTTCGTGAACTGCCGCTGCCCGTCATCGGCCGAATGAGTAACGGTGCGCTAATATTTGACCTGAGAACTCTTGAAGATGAGTCACAGTTCTTGGAGCAACTTCCCCGTCTGGGAGTTTTGTTGAGTTGTTAGTCGCCACAGCCGGCCATGTCGATCACGGAAAAACCTCACTGGTAAAGCATCTGACCGGGGTCGACACAGATCGACTGGAAGAAGAAAAACGCCGTGGTCTCACCATTGACCTGGGCTTTGCCTACGTTCCTGTAAATGAAAAAATCACCCTGGGGTTTATCGATGTGCCTGGGCACAGTCGCTTTATTAACACGATGATCGCGGGAGTGGGGGGCATTGATTTGGGTATGTTGGTTGTAGCCGCTGACGATGGTCCCATGCCGCAAACCCGTGAGCACCTGCAAGTGATGCGGCTACTGGGTGTGAAGAATTTTATTGTCGTTGTCAGCAAAATCGACCGGGTTGAAGCGCAACGTATTAACGAAGTCGTTGCGCAGATGGGAGTGCTGTTACCCGAGGGAATGGCAGTATTCCAGCTGAGTAATGTTAGCGGGGAAGGCACAGCCGAGTTACTGGCGTGGCTCAGTGAACAAGCTCTTGCATTCCAGGCGCGGGCCAGTTCCGGTAATTTCCGCCTTGCGATAGACAGGGCATTCTCGATGAAGGGGGTGGGGTTGGTGGTAACGGGCACCGCCATTGCCGGTCAGGTCAAAGTGGGCGATGAGTTGGAGACATTGCCCCGCGGAGAAAGAGTTAGAGTGCGCTCTCTACGAGTGCAAAATCGTGAGGCCACGCAGGGGCGGGCCGGAGATCGTTGTGCGGTAAACATTGCAGGTGCTAACGATGTTGCCAAGGGT
>JADGEN010000013.1 GCA_016744355.1 Halieaceae bacterium | reverse complement strand
AAGGTAGTGGTCTAATTCTGGGAGATGTTTTTGATCAGGTGGTCGGTAGGCTTAATCCCTTTAAGGAAACTGATCGTTACACCAAGGTAGTCTGCCATGCTGGTGCTTTCTCTATCGTAGACGGGAAAGCCTTACTTAAACCCGGTGTAGTAGTGCGAGCAAGAAAATTGGATTTCGCTATGGGCGGCGCCATTGACTTACATACTGAAGAATTAGATATTGTCTTTAACTCCCAATCCCGTAAAGGGATCGGTATTAGTGCCAGCAAGGCAATCACACCTTATTTCAAACTCGGCGGAACGCTGGCTCACCCAGAAATCGTATTGGACCCTAAAGGCGTTGCATTGTCTGGAGGTGTTGCTGTTGCCACGGCGGGTATGTCGATATTGGCTGAGAGTTTGTGGGATCGCTGGATTGCGACGGCGAAAAACCCCTGTAAACAGCTGATAGACCAGCTGCCCGAGCAGGAAAGAAAGAGATTCAGGAAGTTACTATCACCTGTTTCTACCGGGGAAACTCTCTCCGGCGATGATGTCATCTAGTAGAGGATACAATTTGCTGGAATTTAATGTGAAGACCCAAACTGGCTCCTTTGATATCGAAGCCGGTGTAATGAGGATAGGGCAAGATTTCCTGGTTGCCATATGGGGTGGGGATAAACCTCATATCGGTGCGGTAGCAGCAGCGTTGCCACGGGCCAGTTTAAAGGATCCGGCTCTTTTCAGTGCCACCGCTTCGGTAATCAGCTTTCCTGCGCACAAGGAACATGAACTGGCGCGGCGCAGTTCAGAGAAGATTTCTGCGACACTCAACACACCCGTAGTTGTTACAGCCGGTATTCATTGGGATAACTTAAGCGAACAGGGAATCGCCACGGTAATGAAAAATAGTGAATTACTGGTAGATCTTATACTACAAAAACTGAAGCAAGACTCGGAGGGAGCGTCCTATGGCTCGTAGAATAGTAATTGGAATTTCCGGTGCGAGTGGCGTTATCTATGGTGTGAGAATGTTGGAACACCTGCGCGATACCGACTGCGAAACCCACCTCATTCTGTCTAAATCTGCCAAACTTACTATCGAAATCGAAACGTCCTATCGCGCCAAAGAAGTAGCTGCAATGGCCGATTACACATACGACAATAAGAATATGGCCGCGGCGATCTCCAGTGGATCGTTCTTAACCGACGGTATGATCGTGGCGCCGTGTACGATTAAAACCCTGTCCGGCATCGCAAATTCCTATACCGATAATTTGTTGGTAAGAGCTGCTGATGTGTCGCTTAAGGAAAAACGCAAACTGGCTCTTCTTGTGCGTGAAACACCACTGCATAAAGGGCATTTACAGCTAATGACCAAGGCTGCCGATTTGGGCGCCCAAATTCTGCCTCCGGTTCCCTCTTTCTATCATATGCCTAAAACCATTGACGATATTATCGACCAGACCGTTGGTAAAGTGTTCGACTACATGGACATTGAACATGACCTGTTTAGTCGCTGGAGTGGTTTATAGCTGCCCGTTGATACACATCATGGCAGCAACAGCCTGCGACTGAGAGTATTTCAGGGAATTTTTCTCAGGCCGCGATAATGGACTTTACCTACAGTGAAAAAACCGAGCTACTCCGCGCTCAATTAAGCAATTTTATGGATACCTATGTGGTACCGCGCATAGGCCAGTGGAATACTGAAGTACACGCCGGGCAATATCCCGTTTCTTTTATGGAAGACCTGAAAAGCCTGGCAAAGGAAGAGGGGCTGTGGAATTTGTTTCTGCCCCACCTGCGGGCAGATGAGCCGGGCACGCAATTGAGCAACTTGGAATATGCACCCCTGGCGGAGATTATGGGTCGTGTGCCTTGGTCCTCCGAGGTCTTTAACTGCAATGCGCCCGACACCGGGAACATGGAAGTTCTGCACATGTTTGCTACCGAGGCGCAGAGAGAACAGTGGTTAGTGCCGCTAATGAATGGAGATATTCGCTCTGCATTTGCCATGACCGAGCCCGATGTAGCCTCTTCTGATGCGACCAATATTGAAACCAGTATTCGGCGTGAGGGGGATGATTATGTGATAAATGGCAGGAAGTGGTTTATCACCAACGCCAATCACCCCAACTGCAAATTTTTTATTCTAATGGGTAAAACTGACCCTGAAGCTGATACACACCGTCAGCAGTCTATGGTTTTGGTGCCTATGGACACCGCTGGTGTTGAGGTCGAGCGTAACATCACAACCATTAACCATCATTCACCGGAAGGACATGCCGAGATACTGTTTCGCAACGTCCGTGTTCCGGTGAGTAACTTGATTGGTAAAGAGGGTGATGGATTTATGATTGCCCAGGCGCGCTTGGGCCCTGGCAGAATTCACCACTGTATGCGCGCAATTGGTATGTCTGAAGTGTGTCTCGAGCTGATGGTTGCCCGCTCCCAGGAGAGAAAGACCTTCGGTAAATATCTGCATAAGCACGGTGCAATCGGAGAGTGGATTGCCCGCTCGCGTATCGAGATTGAGCAGGCGAGGTTGTTGGTGCTGAAATCGGCATCGCTTATTGATCAGGTAGGCGCCAGGGGGGCGCGCAAAGAAATATCTATGATCAAGGTTATTGCACCAACTCTGCTGACCACTATCGCAGACCGGGCCATGCAAGTGTTTGGTGCTATGGGCGTAAGCCCCGACACGCCGTTAGCTGACTTTTATACCGGTGGGCGAGTATTGCGGTTAGCCGACGGCCCGGATGAGGTTCATCTACAAACTATCGCCAGATTGGAAATAAAAGAGAGCCAGGATAATTTGCTAAAGGCGGCTAACTACCTGACTCCCCCCAATCGCGCGTGAATGGGACTTAGAAGCGGTAGCCGATCTCGAATTTACCGACGTCGAATTCTGGCTCGTCTTTACCAATTTTTTCATCCAGCCACTGCCTTCCGTAGCTTGCGCGTAGAAACACGCCATTGTTTAAATCTGCTCGTAGGCCCACAGCTGCACTATAGCTGAAGGTGTTCTGGTTGTAGGAAGAGGAATAGCAATACCAGCCCCAATACCAGTCGGGCACACAATAACCCTTACCGTTACTGATGTTGGAATCGACATTGGTCCAGCCCAGGCCCGCGGTAACAAAAGGTGTTATTGGTCCCTTTAGAAGGTGATAGGTTCCATTGAATTGGCCAGAATAGAAACTTGCGCTGTGGCTCAGAGTGCGCACATCGCCATCTTCATCGCGAAACCTGGTCTCGTAATTGGGCGTGTTTTTGCTGAATTCAAAGGCCAGATTTAAGTGCTCATCGAAGTTGTATCCAAATGCAAAGCCCCAGCCGTTGTCACTGGAGAAATCCACATTTGCTTCATCGGCTCCCTCTGGTGCACCAAACTGTTCGCCACTTTGTGACTTGTATAACAAGCTCGTCTCAAAGGTGTTCGAGCGGAAATCCTGAGCTGGAACCAAACCACTGCTCAAAAATGCCAACAGGCCTCCCAGGGCTACAAATTTTAAATTCATCACTTCTCTCTCATTGGAAAATATTGTTGATTGCTTAACGAATGTTTTGCGGCGCGCATACTAGCATAAGGAGGTGTAAATATGGCTCGCCTTAAAGCTTTTCAGCGTATAGGTGGTTCATATATAGCCGGTATTATTACAACGTAGCTCCAATTGTATGGGTCTCTTGTATCGGCTAGAATGCGCGCCCCCTCCTGCGCCACATCAGAGATGCCCATGTTTGATCTTCAGCCCAATAAAAATGCCACTATTAAGAACGATGTGTTGTCAGGGCTAACCGTTGCCCTGGCTTTGGTTCCTGAAGCTGTCGCATTTGCTTTTGTTGCAGGTGTTGAGCCATTGGTGGGTCTCTATGCCGCATTTATGGTGGGTTTGATTACGGCCTGCATAGGTGGGCGTCCTGGAATGATTTCAGGTGCCACAGGCGCTCTTGCTGTTGTAATGGTGGCCTTGGTCGCTGATCACGGTGTTGAGTATCTGTTTATCACGGTCGTGCTGATGGGGCTTATCCAGATACTGGCGGGCGTACTGCGTTTGGGGAAATTCATACGCATGGTTCCTCATCCCGTGATGCTGGGCTTTGTTAATGGCCTGGCTATTGTTATTTTTCTCGCGCAGTTGGGGCAATTTGGTGAGGCCGGAGAGCCCGGCTGGCTCAGTGGTACCTTTATGGCCGGCACAATTATTGATGTTGCATGGATTGAAGGGCAGCAGCTCTATATGTTGTTAGGGCTTGTATTGCTAACCATGGCAATTATTCGCTACTTGCCCAAACTCACAACCGCAGTGCCATCCTCACTGGTGGCGATTGTCTTCGTGACCTTGCTGGTCGTGCTTTTAGGCATGGATACTAAAGTTGTGGGTGATGTTGCTTCTATTAAAGGTGGCTGGCCTACTTTTCATATTCCCGCAGTGCCTTTTACTCTGGAAACCTTGTGGATCATATTGCCCTACTCGATCATCCTCGCGTCTATCGGACTTATCGAATCACTGTTAACGCTGCGCCTTGTCGATGAGATTACAGAGACCCGTGGCCGAGGCAACAAAGAGTGCGTGGCCCAGGGTGTTGCCAACACCGTTACCGGTTTCTTTGGTGGTATGGGCGGTTGTGCCATGATTGGCCAAAGTATGATTAATGTGAATTCCGGTGGGCGAGGGCGGTTATCCGGTATCACGGCAGCGCTGTCTCTGCTGGTGTTTATTCTATTTGCCTCTTCGCTGATCGAAATGATTCCACTGGCAGCGCTCATAGGGGTGATGTTTATTGTTGTGATCGGCACCTTCGAATGGAGTAGCTTTAGAATTCTGGGGAAAATCCCCAAGAGTGATGCACTGATTCTTATTCTGGTGTCTGGCGTTACGGTACTCACCGATCTGGCTATAGCCGTAGTGGTCGGTGTTATCGTATCGGCCCTGGTGTTTGCCTGGGAGCACGCCAAGCACATCCTGGTTGAATCGCGCGAAGACCACAAGGGCTCAACGGTTTATGCCGTAACGGGTCCTCTGTTCTTCGGTTCTGTCACATCGTTTTTGGAGCATTTCGACCCCGCGCAGGCCAATGATGATGTGGTGATCGATTTTGCCCGCTCCAGAGTCGCCGATCACTCGGGCCTGGAGGCTATCGATACTTTAGCCGAGCGTTACCTCAATGCGGGCAAGACATTGCATCTGGTGCACTTGAGCGCCGAGTGCCGTAAGCTGTTGCACAAGGCTAGAGGCATGGTTGAAGTCAATGTTATCGAAGATCCAAAATACTTTGTCGCTGAGGACTCGCTGGGCTGAGCCCGGGTAATTTAGCGGCAGATAAATACATTTTTTATCGGGTTCACAATTAGCATGAATTCTGAATGTGCGAGTACTCAATCACCCATATGGGTTTGCCCTTTTTGCCAACACGACCTGATTTTCAACGCGGCTGAAAAAGCGTGGCTTTGTGACAATCGGCATGCATTCGACTGTGCCAAAGAAGGCTACGTCAACCTTCTGCCATCCAACAAAAAAAGCAGCAGCGATCCAGGTGACAGTGCCGAGATGATCGCTGCGCGGAGAAACATCCACGCAGCGGAAATCTTTGCCCCACTGGCGGATGCGGTGCTTGCAGAGATTGCCGTTGCGGGTGATCCCGCCAGAATCCTCGACTTGGGGTGTGGCGAGGGTTACTACGCCGGCGCAATGCAGCGAGCTTTTACCGAAGCAAAAGTTTGCGGGGTCGATATCTCCAAGCCTGCCATTCGCCTTGCAGCCAAGCATTATGCGGATATTGAGTTTGCAGTGGCCAGTTCTTTTGCACTACCGGTAGCGCCTGCCAGCCAGGATGTGGTGGTGAGAATATTCGCGCCTTCCCAGGACAGCGAGATAATCCGGGTGCTAAAACCCGGCGGCATTTACTTGGAAGTCACTCCGGCACCCAGACACCTTTGGGTATTGCGTGAGGCTTTATACGACGTCCCAAGGGAGCACGAGAACTCTCGCGATAAATTCCCATATTTACAATCGGCGAAGAGCGCCAGCTGTGAGTTTGACGTAGACCTTAGTCAGGGCATGCTGCGAGAGTTGCTCGCCATGACGCCTTTTGCGCACCGAGGGCACCGTGAAAAACGCGAGCGCTTGCAAAACGATGGAGGCCGTAAAGTGGGTATGGCGTTCTCTTTGCGAGTTTTTCAGAAGCCCGATATGACCTGATAGGGGAGCGCGCCCGACTCAACATCACAGGATTTGAGGTCCGGGATCTACATTGGGCTCAAAAGGAACTAAGCTTACGAGCCTAAGTCAAAGGGCAGGTATGCCCTGAATTCTCTTTAAAGGAAGCGCCTTATGACGGCCCGACAGATATTCATTGTTCTATGTTTTGCTGCCCCCGTCGCTATTCTTGCGCTGGGTTTAGTGTGGCCGCCGTTGAATTGGCTCTTCGTTGTGGTAGTGCCGCTTATTTTGCTTGGCGTCTACGATATCTTTCAAACACAGCACACCTTGCGCAGAATCTATCCGGTGATTGGTTGGATTCGTTATCTATTTGAAACTATCCGTCCCGAGATTCAACAATATTTCGTTGAGTCCGAGACCAACGGCATGCCGGTTCCCCGGGAGTTTCGCTCACTCATCTATCAACGTGCTAAAGGTGCGCGTGACACTCGCCCCTTTGGCACCATATTTGATGTGAATCGCGTTGGTTATGAGTGGATAAACCATTCCCTGGCGCCTAAACATTTGAGTGAACGCAACCCCAGAGTTGTGTTTGGTGGGCCGCAATGCACACAGCCTTATGCAGCGTCACCTTTAAATATTTCGGCGATGAGCTTTGGCGCTCTGAGCAAGAACGCCATTATGGCGCTGAACAAAGGCGCGAGCCTTGGGGGTTTTGCTCACAACACAGGAGAAGGTGGTCTAAGCCCCTATCATCTTGAGCACGGCGGCGACATTATCTGGCAAATTGGTACGGGGTATTTTGGCTGCCGGGATGAGCACGGTAATTTTGACTCTCAGTTGTTCCGCGAAAAGGCCGGCAAAGACGTTGTGAAAATGGTCGAGATAAAGTTGTCCCAGGGTGCCAAGCCCGGGCACGGCGGTATATTACCCGCAGTAAAACTAACCGAAGAAATTGCTGCTATTCGCCATGTGCCCATGGGCAAAGACGTGGTCTCTCCCGCCGCACATTCCGCGTTTTCCGATCCCCGTGGTTTGCTGGAATTTGTTGAACAACTGCGTGAACTGTCCGGTGGCAAACCCATTGGCTTTAAACTTTGTATCGGTAGGCCTAAAGAGTTTTTGGGTATCTGCAAGGCGATGCTCGAAACCGGCATCACTCCGGACTTTATTACCGTTGATGGCGGAGAGGGTGGCACCGGTGCCGCCCCCACCGAAATGACCAACTCTGTCGGCACACCCCTGCGCGATGGGCTTATCTTCGTAAACAATGCGCTAATCGGCATTGGGCTCAGAGACAAGATCAGGATTATAGCCTCAGGTAAAATATTTTCCGCATTCCACTTGCTGAGAATGCTTGCTCTGGGCGCTGATACCGTCAACTCAGCCAGGGGCATGATGTTTGCGCTGGGCTGTATACAGTCGCGCTCCTGCCACAATGACAACTGTCCCACCGGGGTGGCTACACAGAACCCTTCCCGTTACCAGAACCTGGATGTTGAGGGAAAGAGCAAACGGGTTTTTAACTACCAGCGGGAAACCATTGGCAACCTGGTAGAATTACTGGGAGCAGCGGGACTGGAAGACTTGAGCCAACTGGGGCCTGAGCATATTAACCGTCGAGTAGGTGGCACGGTTGTAAAAACCTATAAGCAGCTTTATCCGCACATCACGCCCAACTGTTTGCTACAAGCTGATGGCATTCCCCATGACTGGGACGAGCCCTGGGCGTTGGCTAGCGCCCAGCAGTGGTAGTTTTGTTGAGCTAAATATTGATGGGTGAACCCCAAGACGTTTACTCACCGATGTTTTGCTCAACTGCGTCCAAAAAGCCCTGCATATCCACAACCTTTTCGGTAGCCGGGTCTGTTGTTTTGCCCTTGAGGTCGCCGGTAATAATGCCCTGTGACACGGTGTCAATTAGCGCGGCCTTGAGGTCAGTGGAGTACTCCAGCAATTCCTGGTTGTCTTCGCGGCTTGCAAGGTTTTCCAGCGCATTACCTACTGCGAAGATGAGGGCAGACGAATTGAAGTGCGCATTCTTACCGCCACTTTCCTGGTACATCAAATAGAGGTCGTGTGCGGTACCGTGGGGCGCCTCGTAGAGCATAGTGCCGTCGGTGCTTTCAATGATGGAGCTAGCTGTGGCGAGGCTGCCTCCCAGTGCTGCAGAGATGTCCGAGAAAATATCGCCGTCCAGATTTTGCGCTGGATAGATCGCATTTCTGGGCGGGTCGGTAATCATTTTCTTTAACTGGCTGGATGGACGCATCACCATGAAGGAGGGAGGTGGCGTGTCGGCTTTGGCAAGCTCTCTGCGCACTTCGTTGAGCGCGTTACTGAACACTTCATCGTATTCCATGTACTCGCGTTTCAGGCCAAAATAAACTTCTTTGTCGTTGACCGATGCATCGCGAAAAACCTGTTTTACCCAGTCCTTAATAGCGTGGCGGTCATTGGACATAAACAGCATTGGGTCGAATTTTTTTACTTCCCGCGCGTGCTTTTCTACGCCATCGACAATTACCTTTAGAATACCGTCTTCTTCAGCGGGCATATTAAAGCTGCCGTACTGATCGCCACCTCCGGCACTCATGCGTGACATGGATACCTGGTGTTTGCGGCTTGGGATGCCGTATTTTTTAAGCTCTTTAACCAGTTTATAGAGCTTCCTGCCGGTGTTGTTGTCTGGCACGCCCCACAACGCGCGCTTTGGTGGGTTGGCGACTATACGTGCCGCCTGTGCATCAATAAGCTCGTAGTGATACGCGAGGCCAGCTTGTTTGAGCTTGTCCTTGTAGTGCTGCTCATAGATGTCCTCTATGGCGTAGCGCATGACGCCATCGTAGCCGGGAATCACGGTGTCTTTCAGTCCAAGGTAAACATCCCGTTCCTCGTCCAGGGCGCGCTGGAATAACTTATGCGCCCAGGCCACAACATTCTCTATGTCATTGGTTGCCAGTAGCCATGGGTCGCCTTTATTGATTTTGCGTCGGTGAAGCTCAACCGGATCACCGCTGCTACCCACGAAAATAAGCTTGGCCACGCCGGTTGCTTTAGACAGTTCGTTAAAGCTGTGTTTAATGCCACCACCGGCCATGGTATAGACTTCGATGTCGCGACCAACCCAGTCGGGCTGAATGACCTGCAAGTTCCTGAAGTGAATATCTTCGCGCGTGATGTTGCCACCGATGCCTTTGCGGATAGCCCCATTGGGCGACTTGGTCGCCTGTGTTTTCAGTTCGGCTTCTTTTATTTCCGGGTGCTTGGCCAGGAGTTCATCCAACTGCTGGCGGTTTACAGTCATGCCGGCATTTTTAATACCAACACCGTACTTCTTGAGTGCAAATATGGCGTCGGAGACAGCTTCGCCGTTGCTTACAAGGCGGTTTTCAGCGGTGAGGTCTATTTCGACTAACTTTATGTCCAGCTTGCTGGTAACAAACTGCTGCAAAATTCGCTCAAAGGCGATTTGTGCCATTTCGTCGCCGTGTAATACGACCAGCGGGTTCTTAACGGTAATTTTGTTGCTCATGAGTGATCCTGATTAAAGCTAGAACTGTGGTTCTGAGCCATGTGTTGCTAGATAGTGGGAGCTAATACTGGGAAGTTCTTCGAGTACTTCATTCATTTCGTACAGCCGCTCATAGCTGGTCTCTTTTATTAGCCACTTGCCATCCACTTTTTCATAGCGATCCCAATAGAGCGACGTGCCGAAGGTTTTCGCCTTGTGGTTTAGAATCCACATATTGTCTGCCAGATACCACATGCCGGTGGCTTCGGTTTCACTGAGCATCTGGATTTCCGGGTGATGACCGTTGTGCTGCCCCACAGACTGCTTGCTGAAAGACACGCTAATATTGTCCATGTACTCTTTCTTGCCGTTGAGCTTCCACTCGTATGTTCCACCGACAAAGCTGACCGCTACGTCTTCGTGTATGAGGTCGGCCAGCTCTTCAAGGTTGGCTGTATCGACACAGCGGAAGTAGGCATATTTGAGCTGTTTGATGGCTTCGATGTCCATCAGGCGCTGAATGTCTTTGCGTAATTCGTCTATGCCACCTTCGGACACCTGCAGCGGAATGCCCTCGCTGATACCCAGGGTTGCCTTGTCCAGCTTTTGCCTTTCATCCGCCATTTTTGTGCCCTTGTGATATTTAGCTTTTTTCTGACGTCACATTATAGGGCATAGCGTATCAGTGTGCTTGATTAGTAACCGTGGACTTTAGTCGTAGCCGAGTGGCGGTCCAAGTCGAACTATGTGGGGGCTGCGTCAGCTGGCTTTGTGGTTTTCAGCGAAGCGAATGACAATCTCACCAATACCGAGAGTTACCAAAACGCCAACAAACACAGGCCATTGAACACCTTCACCGGGGGTGTAGACAAACAGCACAATGGACAGCGCCAGCACAGCAAAGCAGGTCCATGCCAATAACTTTGCCACTGGCAGACCGCCGGGTACGCGGTAGGGGCGTGGATGGTCTGGGTCGTTTATCCGGGTGCGAATAAACGCGATGAACATGCCTTGATAGGGCAGCAGGAAAATAACCGCGCTAAAGGCGAACAATGACCAGAACAAATCTTCATTCGAGCCTGCCAAAAAACCGTATAGCAGCAGAATCAGTGTACTGACTAGCCCCATGAGAGCGGCGGCTCCAACAGGGGTGCCATGGCGCTTGTGCTCTATGGCAAAAACTTTCGGTAGTTCGCCTTCCAGTGCCGCTTCTGCTGCAGCCCGGTTGCACCCCAGTGCCCAGGTTACTCCATTGGAGAAAAAAGTGAATAGCGCGCCAACACCTAGTATAAGAGTGAAGGTGCGGCCAGCGGGGCTCTCACCAAAGAATAATGTAAAAGTGTCCACCAGACCTTCTACCAGATTTACGTCTCCAGCCGGGATAGCAGCGAGGATGGCTATGGTGCCAAACAAGTAGAGCGTAATGATGATGGCTCCGGAAAAGAATATGGCACGGGGCACGTCTTTAGCAGGGTCTTTCATTTCGTCACTGCTGGCACTCACCAGCTCAAAGCCCAACATGCCGTAAATAATGGCGGGAATGTATTGCAGACTGCTACCCCAGTCGGGCTTGATGCTGTCGAAACTTAAGGGATTAGCCATGCCATGGTCTTGTGTGTAGAGCAGGGCGCCGATGATGATCGCGAGGAATATAATAACTTTGATGATGGCCCCAAGGTTGGGAATCCATTTACCCACGTCGAGGGTCACAATATTTACACCGACTGCCACCCATGTGAGTCCTATGCCTATGCCAATTTGCCAGCCCAGAGAGAGCTCGGGGAAAAACATCTGTTTAAACACGGCGGCAAACAAAATAAAGATGGCGGGCATCCAAACTGCCGTATTAACCCAGTAGGCCCAGGTGGCACGGGAGGCCCAACGCCCGCCGAAGCTATCGCGTATCCAGGCGTAGATGCCGCCCTGTTCGGGGTAGGCACAACCCATTTCTGCGCAGATCATGGCGAAGGGAATGAAGAAGATAAGCCCCAGGAATACCCACCAGAACACACTTGAGGCGCCAACAGAGGCGGCAGCGGTTAATGTATCGAGCAATAGAATTGCCGATACGGTGAACAGCACCATATCGCGTTGTTTTAAGGTTTTTTTGTGGCTTACTTGTGCTGTCATTATTTTTATATCCAACAGGTTTTAGGTTGGGGAGCACGATTCGCCAGAGAGGGGGCGGTGTCGCCTTGCAGGACACGCTACAAGCTCATCCATGAGGGCTCGGCGGCGGCCGTCCATGGCCGCCGACGGTCCTGCAAGGCGACACCGCCCCCTCTCTGGCTAAGAGCAGGTATCATTTCAGCCATCGCTATTACGATAGTCGCTGTTGCTAAAATTCTAACACTTAACGAGCTGTTCAGTGTCGGGCTTGGCTGTCCGGGAACGTCAGCCGCAGGGACGCGGGGGGCGGCCTCCCGCCTGCCGAGCCTCCATGGAGGGTCTGCCCCTCTTTATGGGTATGGATTCACGGCGTGTCCCGGACAGCCAAGCCCGGCACTGAAGGGCGGCTCAACGACCATCAATTCCCACCGACCAATAACTCCAATTAGCTTAACTTATCCCGTAGTGATCAGCAGTAGTATCCAATGCCGCAGCAAAGGTATCAACCAAGGTATCAATTTCTTCGATAGTGCAAATCAGCGGTGGCGCCATAATCATGGCATCGCCAGTGGCGCGAACCATCAAGCCGCCGGCAATGGCAGCCTCGCGGCAAACCACGGCAGCGCCAGAATCTGGAGCGAGGCGCTCACGGGTTGTTTTATCTTTGACCAGCTCCACTGCCGCAAACATCCCGCGGCCGCGAACCTCTCCAACGATAGGGTGGTCAGACAGTGCGGCAAGCCTGTTTTGCAGGTGTGGTCCCACAATAGATTTCGAGCTCTCGATAACGTTGCTGTTTTTCAGGATATCGATAGTCGCTAACCCCGCTGCGCAGGACGCAGGGTGGCCCGAGTAGGTGAGGCCGTGGTTGAAATCACCGCCTCCGGCGAGCATAACATCGGCTACTTTGTCGCCAACCATAACGCCACCCAATGGCAAAAAGCCGTTAGTCACGCCCTTGGCAAAGGTCATCAGGTCGGGCTTGATGCCAAACGTCTCGCTGGCAAACCACTCGCCGGTGCGGCCGAAACCACAGATAACTTCATCGACTATAAGGAGGATGTCGCGCTCGTCGCAAATGCGCTGTATTTCGGGCCAGTAAGTGTCGGGCGGAATAATAACGCCGCCGGCACCCTGTACGGGCTCGGCGATAAAGGCCGCAACCTTGTCTTCGCCGATCTCGTCGATTTTGGCTTCCAATTCTCGGGCCACTTGCAGTCCAAAGGTGTCTTTGTCCAGCTCGCCGCCTTCAGCAAACCAGTTGGGTTCGTTGATGTGGTGCACATAGTCCAGGCCTATATATTGCTTGTGCATATAATCCATTCCGCCCAGTGACCCGGCGGCAATGGTTGAGCCGTGGTAGGCATTTTTTCGGCTGATGATGTGTTTCTTCTCGGGCTGACCTTTTAAATCATAGTAGCGGTGCACAATACGGATATTGGTGTCGTTGGCTTCAGAGCCCGAATTGGTGAAGAACACATGGTTAAACTGGTCCGGTGTTACCTCTACCAGCGCCTTTGCCATTTCCAGCGAAGGCTGATTGGAGCAGTTAAAAAAGTTGTTGTAGTAAGGCAGCTCCTGCAACTGTGTATGGACTGCTTCTACAATGGACGGCTGGGTGTAACCCAGATTGCAACACCACAGGCCAGACATGCCGTCGAGTACCTTGGTGCCCTCGGAGTCATAGATGTAAATATGCTCCGCTTTAGAGATAATCTTGCCGCCTGTTTTACTGTACGCACTGAGGTCGGTAAAAGGATGCAAGTGGTGAGATTTATCGATGTCACGCAGGCTTTTTGTGATTGCATTCATGGGTCTGTTCTCCATAACAGGTGGGGTTAACTAAGCTGCCCCTGACTTACATAGTTGTGTTAAAAGACAGGCCCTCACAAGTACCAACGGCTTACCCCTAAGAGGTATTCCCTAATCCTGTGAACCCATGTCTAATACATTGTCAGGCAGTGTGGCATAGTCATCCAGTGAATGGATTACCCCTAAAGTGGTGTATTGCCCCGGACTACAAATATTAAAAACGATAAGAACAGACAAGGCTTTATTTATGTCAAACAGCACTCAAGTTTTGCAGGAATTTTTGCTTGCCAATTCGGATATCGAAGTGTTCGAAGTTATTCTTCCGGATATAGCGGGAGGCCTGCGAGGCAAGTGGGTTACCCGGGATAAAATTCACAAGGTATTCGCCGGTGGCCTAAAATTGCCCACCAGTGCATTGGCATTTGATGTGTGGGGTCGCGATGTTGAGGCCTTCGTATTCGACAGTGGTGACGGCGACGGAATTTGTGAGGCTGATATCGACACCTTGGTGAGAGTGCCCTGGGCGAAAAGGCCTACGGCTCAGGTGCTGCTAAGTTTGCGAGAAGTGAGCGGAGAACCCTGCGAAAACGACATGCGCTTTTTGTTAAAGCGCCTGATGGAGCGCTTCGCGTCCCATGGCTTAACTCCGGTGTTGGCCAGTGAAATGGAGTTCTATTTACTGCGTGAAGAGGATGACGCGCTGGGCCGACCGGTACATACACAGTGCGACCGTGTAGGCGGCGCGCTGGCCAGCGGTCAGACCTACGGAATCGACACTATGGAAGACATGGCTGAGCTGATGCACAGCATACGCGACGCCTGCAATGTGCAGGGGCTTCCCATCGATACACTGATTAAAGAAGGTGCCCCCTCGCAGTATGAAATTAACCTCTATCACAGTCCCAACGCATTGGTGGCTGCCGACCAGGCGGTGTTGTTACAGCGCACCATAAAAGGCGTAGCAAAACAGCACGGTTTGCGGGCCAGTTTTATGGCGAAACCTTTTGGAGATCTTGCAGGCAATGGCATGCATGTACATTGTTCCCTGGTGGATAAAGACGGCAATAACGCCTTTGACGACGGCACCGGCAAAGGGAACGAGTTGCTGCGTCAGGCCATCGCCGGTTGTCTTGCCAGTATGGAAGAGAGCATGTTGTTATTTGCGCCCAACCTTAATTCCTATCGGCGTTTCCAGCGCGGCACTCACGCCCCGCTGGCCCCCAGTTGGGGCTATGAAAATCGAACGGTCTCGCTTCGAGTTCCAGCCGATTCTCCGGCGGCCACGCGCATTGAGCACAGGGTGTCCGGAGCAGATGCCAGCCCCTATCTGGCCATTGCAGCCATACTCGCGGGTATGCTGCACGGTATAGAAAACAAACTGGAGGCGCCACAGCCATTAGAAGGCAATGCGTACGATCAATTGCCGCCCAGTCTTCCACGCTACTGGCCCGATGCCCTGGCCCGGTTTGAGTCTTCTGAATTTATTGGTGAGAATTTTGGCAAGACGTTTCAGCGCGCTTATGCCCTGACCAAGGCCCAGGAGCTGGACGAATTTGATAAACAGGTAACGGCGCTAGAGTATGACGCTTGTCTTTAGCAAACAGTAAATAGAACAGGAAATTCGAATGACTGACAAAGCAGTACCTCTGAACGATACATCGATGTTTTCCAATGTATTCAGTTACATGGGTTTACCATTCAGTCGCGACCTGCAGGATGAGTCTATAGACGCGGTGGTTATGGGGGTGCCCTATGACCTGGGCACCAGTGGGCGAGCGGGAACCCGCAGCGGCCCCAACGCCATTCGTCAGGCCAGTGCTAACTTGCGCTGGGAAGAACAGCGCTGGCCCTGGGACTTCAATCTGGGTAGTCGACTTGCGGTGGCTGACTATGGCGACATTCAGTTTATGTGGGGCGACAGTGAGGATATGCTCACCCAAGTGGAAGATCACGCCGCTCGAATAACCGCTGCAGGGAAAACTCTGGTGAGCTTTGGTGGCGACCACTTTGTCACGCTGCCATTGTTGCGTGGGCATGCAAAAACCCATGGGGCGCTGTCGCTAATTCACTTCGATGCGCACACCGACACTTACGACGAGGAAGAAAAATATAACCACGGCTGCATGTTCTTTCGAGCCCCAAAAGAAGGTTTAATCGACCCTGCTCGCTCTATCCAGATTGGCATTCGTACCGACTACGAGCGATCCACGCATGAATTTGAAGTGATAGACGCCCACAAGGCTAACGAGCAATCAGTGGCAGAGACCGTGGCGGCGATCCGCAAGCGGGTGGGCGACAATGCGGCCTACCTCACCTTTGATATCGACTGTCTGGATCCCGCTTATGCACCCGGTACAGGAACGCCTGTTGTTGGTGGTTTAAGCACCTCCAAAGCCTTGCGAATTTTGCAGGGTATTGCCGATTTGAATATTGTTGGCTTTGATGTGGTGGAAGTGTCGCCCGCTTACGATCATGCGAATGTCACAGCACTTGCCGGCGCTACTCTGGCCCTGCAGTTTTTGTATATGCGGGCTTCGCGAGGTTAATTTCTTACAGCTTTGCTGATGGATTAAAAGAGCCCTCATGCGCTGCATGGGGGCTCTTTTTGATACGTGATACCGGTGGCGTTAGTCGCCAGCCACCCCGCCATTGCGACGTAGAACACTGTCGTACACTCTGGGCGTATTGCACGACACTACGCCCAGACCCATGTCACGGCCAACTTTCCAGCCCCCGCCATTGGTGTAGTCATTGTGATCGTTACCCAGTGAGACATAGTCGGGATGCGCCGTCACAATTTTGTAGTTGAAGTTTTCATCGCCGCCGCCAAACATTGGGTAGAATGCCCACATGCCCGCTTTGGAACCCTTGTCGGTGAGGTGTTTAGCCCATTTGCCATGCGTAGCGATCGAGTCTTCGAGGGTTTTGCCCTCAGCCACGGTGCAATCGCTAAATACGGTTAAGCCTTTTGCTGGCCAGTCGCCCTGCTGTGGTTTGAAGTTGGCTGATGTGTACGAAACGTGCACCGAGCAACTTAGCACTTTGTCGAATTCGGCCTGCATTGCACCGCCCTCGTTTTTCCATTGTTGCAGGCCTTTGCCCATGCCTTTGCCATCTTGCCAGGCGCCCAGCCAGCCCACGTCAAAGTTATAGTCGGGGCTTGCGAACACGGGTGTGAGAGTCCAGGCATTGTAGGGCACAAAATTTGCCTTGTCGGCCCAGGCATTCCATTTGTCTACAGCACGATCGAGGTCCTTTGCCCCCTTTCCTTTATTGTAGTTGCACATGAATATTTCGATGGCGGTCAGATTGGGCGCTTCTTGATCCTGTGCCGCACTGGCACCGCTCCAAAACAGGGGCGTTAAACACAATGCTATTAGTATTTTTTTCATTGCTATCTCCACAGTTTAAAAATCCTTCAGCGGTGTTGTCCGCCGACGCTCCTGTTAAGCGTAGGTGTGAAACCTGTTTTTTCAAATTATGGCTAAGACTAAATAGCTCTATACCGACCTATTCTATAGACGTTTCTCATATATAATGTAGAAGGGAGGGAGAGTGTGTGGAAGAATTTTCCCGCATAAAAAAGGCGCTCAAAGAGCGCCGTATAATATGGATCAGGATGTCAGTTTATGGGCTAGTCCCAGCTGAGTCCTGCACGCATGCCGAAGGTGCGGGGGCGTTTTGGACCAAAGTAATGCGATGGCAACATGCCGCCATTGTTGTTTTCACCATCCCAGGTAAATTCATCGGTCAGGTTTTCAACGTAGGCTTCGACGTACCAGTTGTTGTCAGATTCATAACCGGCGCGTATGGCCATTTCGGCATACTCATCAATTTTTGTTTCGTTGAGGTCTTCCCAGCCGCCGCCACGTTCCCCTTCCCAAAACACTTCATAGCTGCCGGTAAGAGCACCGCCATCCATGGGGTAAATGGCGTCCAGCACAAAGGCACCGGAAAATTCGGGGGCCCAGAATAGGGAGCTGCCTTCACAGGCATCGTCACCGCTGGCGCAGATGCCCTGGATCTCGTTGGCCTCACTGTCGAGGTAACCCATCGCCAGATAGGCGGTGAAGTAATCACCCAAGGCCATGGTGATGGAGCCTTCCAGTCCCCAGGCTTCTACTTCGCCGGCGTTTTTAACAATAGAGGCACCGCCGTCGGCTATAACGACCTGCAAATCTTCATACTCATAGTAAAAAGCGGTCAAGTCGATATTTGCTGAGCCATCGAACAGGGAGTCTTTGTATCCCAGCTCATAAGAGTCAACGGTCTCAGGCTCGAAAACGTTGTTCCTAAAGCCATCAGCCCGTGTGATATCGGTTTCGCCCAGGGGTGAGTCGCCGTTGGCATTGGGGGTCAGGTTGAATGTACCGAAGCCACCTGCCTTAAAGCCCTCGGTGTAGCTGGCGAAGAACATGGCGTCGTCGGTAGGCGTCCACTTGCCCAATAGGCGCCAGGTGTCGTCGTCCCAGGATTCGCTGCCGGTAATATTCTCTGCAGTGGAGAAGCCGTACGCCCAGTAGGGGCCCAGCTCGCTCACGGGAGTGGGGACGTTGAGAGAAAAATCCTTGCTGTCATCGCTGTAGCGAACACCGACTTCCATTGCAAAAGTATCGGTGATGGCATAGCTCAGGTTGGCATAAGTGGCCCAGCCAGAATACTCGCCTTTTGCACGGCCAGTTTCAGTCAGCGTGCCGTCGGGCGAGGAGTTCCACTCAGAGCCGTAGTAGGCATACAGATCTTCACAGCCGCCGAAGCTGTATCCGGGGTTGTAGTAGTTGCCATAAAACTGACATATGGCATCTTCAGCCCCTATGAAGGAGAAATCGGTATCGATGTTTTCTTCGTAATAGGATACGCCCGCATACCAACCCAGTGGGCCATCGCCGTTAGAGGTGAGGCGTAACTCCTGCTGGAAGTAATCACCGGTCTGGTCCTGGCCGTAAGTATTGATATCAAGCGGGGTGCCATCGTAGTCTTCGGTATAGTAATAGTCGTGATCTTTGTAACCGGTGTTGGAGGTTAATGTGGCAAAGTCAAAGTCGTAGTCTATGCGAATACCCAGAGTGAGAATTTTCGCATCGTCAGCGTCGCCGTGGGACTGATCTGAATCGATGTCCTCGTCGCCACCGCGCAGTGCTACCCCACCAAATGCCTCGTCGAAGGTATCCCAGATATCGCCTTTGTCGATTGCTCTGTAGACAGAGCCAGATTGATCTCGATCTTCATATTCAACAGTGGTGTATATGCCCAGACGGTCCTGTTCAAAGGCGGTAGACCAGCGCAGTGCCCATTTTTCGTGCTCAATCAGGTCGTCGCCAGAAAACTTGTTATCGGCGAAACCGTCTTCAGTAGAGTAGTAGCCGGCAAAGCGCATAGCGAAACTATCATTTACTGGTACATTGATAGCGCCTTCACCCTTCAGGTGGCCGCGTTCAGCGACATCCAGGTCGAGGTAGCCTGAGTTGCTGCCGCCCACTTCGGCACGTTTGGTGTGTACGCTGATAGCGCCAGCGATAGAGTTACGACCAAACAGGAAGCCCTGGGGGCCGCGTAATACTTCAACACGGTCGATGTCATAGAGGCTGGTAACGGCGGAGCCATTGCGCCCTTCATATAAGTCGTTCTTGAAAAAGGCGGCCGATGGATCGCCACCGATACCAAAGTCCTGGGTGCGGATGCCGCGTACGCTAATGGCGTCGATGAAGCTGTCCTGGCTGTTGCCGGTTATTCCGGGGGTGAAGGACACCAGGTCTTTCACATCGTCGAGATTGACCTTATTGACAAATTCGCCGGACAGGGCGGTGATTGCCAGTGGCACGTCCTGCACAGATTCGCTGCGCTTGGTGGCGGTTACCATCACTTCTTCCAGCATTTGTGACCAGGCTGGGAGTGATATAGCGGAGGCAATCACGGTTGCTGAGATCGCTTTCGCGAGGGCCTTCTTTCGCGGTCGATTGCTCGATAGGGAGTAGTTGGTCATAGATATTCCTCAGTGTATAAATATTATTAGCTTATTTTCGTCTATAGCGTAGTAAATAACATTGGGTGATACCATAACCCTTTGGTGTAGCTGAAAAGAAAAACTCAGCTTAGTTTAATTCCTTGCGCCTGAAGCTCGCCAGCCATGGGCTGAAGCTGTTTTTCATACTGTAGCCAGCGTCCTATGGAGCGGGTGTGGGCCGGTTCACGCACTTGCGCGGCACTGGCGGTGGATACCGCGCTGTCTTGCTGATGAAAGTCCAGGCAGGCGTCTTCCCAGGGTAAGCCCAGATGACTCAGTAGTGCGCGGGCATTGGGCTCAAGGTCGCGTGCAGTGTCTTCATAGCTGATATCAAAAAAGCGACCGGGGAAGCGCTGGCGCCAGGTCTGCATGAGTTTTCTATAGCGTGCGTGGTGCCTGGCCATTTCCTGCTGGTCATAGGAGTGCAGGTAGGCGTCGGCAAACAGCTGCTTGAAACTGGAAAAGCAGGCATCCATGGGCCCTCGGGTTAAATGCACAATTTTGGCATTGGGCAATGACTTCAAAATGATGGGGATCATCAGGTAATTCTGCGGCAGTTTGTCTACGAATCTGGGCGTAGTGCCGCGCATTTTGGCGCTGGTTTGTAGGTAGAGGGTGGCAATTTTAGCCGGATCTAGCGCCTTAGCCGCTTCAAACAGTTGCGGGGAGAATCGTTTGGGGTCGTTGTAGTTGCCTAGTCTGCGCAGCGCGAGACCCAGTTGTTGAAGTTCTCCCGCGGAGTGCACTTGGGAGTGGGCGGTGATGATACGTTCTATAAGCGTAGTTCCTGTGCGCGGTTGCCCCAGTACGAAGATGGGCGAGGCGTCGGGATTGCCGCCTGTGCTTTCGTCCAGCCACTGCTCGGTGAAGTTCTCGGCGAGATAATCGAACATTGCAATTTCAGTGTCTTCATCAAATTCCACTGTACTGCGTCTGGCGGCAGCGCCGGCACTGAAAGCCTCGAAGGCCTCACTCCACAACTGCTGGTCTTCGCATTCTTTGCCAATAGCGTAAAGGTAGAAGGCTTTGGCTCGTTCGGTGTTGTGGCCTTTGTCGAGCAGTTGTTGCATTTGTTCGATATGCGCGGTGTCTTTGGCTTTGCGGGAGCTGGCTAAACCCCAGTGAGCCTGGGGACTATTGGGCTGCAGGCGTATGATGTCATCAAATACTTTGTCGGCTTTTTCGCTCTCGCCGTGGAAGACCAGATTGCTGGCCAAATTTTGCATAAACGGTGGATAGCTTGGCTGCGCGGCATTGGCCTGTGTATAAAAAACCTGTGCCACACCGTGCTCACCCATTAGCGACAGTGTTGTGCCTATCAAATCGAGCACAATGGGGTCCGTGGGACGTATGCGTCGGGTCTCCCTTAAGGCCGCATCAGCCATATTGACCTGACCCTCGCTCATATAGAGCTTGGCTAATTGGGCCCAGGCTGCAGCGTGATCCTTGTCCAACTTAACCACAGACTGAAAAGCGCTAAAGGCGGTTCTACGGTCCTTCGCTTCCAGTGCAATCAGGCCCACCAGGAAGTGGCCGGGTACAAGATCGGGTTGAATTTGCAGGACCTGCTGACAGCACTTCCCCGCAGCCTCGGTGTTCCCTCGACTCAGTTCTGAGAAGCCCTGCTTTAGAAGCTGCTGAAGATTGTCCGCTGGATTCGTAGTATTCATTGGGGTTTATGGTATCCGGCGAGCGCTGAATAAGCCATAAACTTCAGGTCTTGGGTTGTCCTTGCGGCCTGCGAGCCGCTCTGTTCAACAATCAACAGCGACAAGGCATGTACGATTTCCAGGTAGACTCTCGCCCGGCGTTCAAGCTCTTTACCCTTGGCCTCGATACCCTGGTCGGCAAACATATGGGTGAAACGCTTAATCATATAGGCGTCGTGTTCCTCGTCCAGTGTATGCAGTTCGGGAATGGAGAACATGGCCTGTACCAGGTGCAAAATACCCTGCTGGCGTCGGTAAACCTCAAGTACACGCTCAGTACATCGATGGGTAAATGCCTCCAGGCCTTCGCTGTCTTCGGTGGAGGCATCAATGTCGTCTAATGCTATGTTTATTTCATCCAGCCAACGTTGCGCCAACGCATAAAGAATGGCGATTTTGTTGGGGAAGTAGTGATACAGAGAGCCGACGGAAATACCCGCGCTTTTTGCAATCAAGATAGTGGTGAGTTCATCTACCCCTACTTTAGCCAGCAGTTCGGCTGTTATATCCAGAATATGCTCATGACGTTTTTTGGCGCGCGCCTGAATGGGCATTCTGCGTGCCTCGGTGGGGGTGTTACCGTTTTCTTTTAGTTTTTTTGTCACATCCATGCCCATGATTTCCAGTGTTGCGAGGATACACCAAAGCCGAATATTTGTTCAGCAATACTTGAATGATCATTCGGTTTATGCTCTAGTGCAGGCTACGCAAATAAAATGCTGTCTGTAATGGCGGCAAAAACCAGTGCCCTAAAGCGTGGTGAACAGTGCATAAAAAAATCATAAGGTTGTCTGGCGCACCATCGGGATTTGGCGACAATGCTGATGCGCTCGAGCCGGAGATGTTTGAATCGTCCATGCCGGTGCAGCACACACACTCCTATTTTGAAGACGATGAGCTGGGTTTGTATGTAGGCGTGTGGGACACCACGTCCATGACCGAGGTGGCAGGTCCCTATGCCTGTGACGAATTTATGTGGCTGCTGCGGGGCGAAGTTGGTATTCGTAACAACAAGACCGGCGCGGTCGAGACTGTGCGGGCAGGCGAGGCCTTTGTTATCCCCGTGGGCTATGACTGTCAGTGGCAGCAAGATGGCTACCTGCGAAAGTTTTATGTTATTTATGAGCCGCCCGGTGAGTCCCAGAGTGATATTTCTGCACCTGAAGGTATTGTTAGGCCGCAACTCTCTACAGACAAAGACTTGCAGGCGGGGCCGCATAAATCGGTTTCATATCGCAACGGAAGTGGCAGTTTCTGCACGGATAGCTGGCAGTCCAATGCTTTTGAATCTGAAGCAAAGAGCAAGTCCTGTCATCAGTTTGTGTACATTGTGGAAGGCTGTCTGTGTGTGAAAGATGACTCTGGTGTCGAGCAAAGCTTTGAAGCCGGTGAGGCCGTATTTTTTCCACAAAGCGTAGTGACACAATGGAGCTCGCGCGATCGGCTGAGCATTTTAACCGTCAAGGTGCAGGCTTAGCGCCTGTGTATTGGCGAGAAAAATTGGATGAACAATTCAGGACAGCAACAATGAACTCTAAACATTATATCGATGGCCAGTGGATTAAACCCATCTCCAGCGAAACGATTGCGGTGATCAACCCAGCGAACGAAGAGGAGTTTGCGCGCGTTCCCGCTGGCAACGCCCAGGACATAGACGCCGCGGTCACAGCGGCACGCGTCGCTTTCGATGAAGGCCCCTGGCCAAAACTCAGCGGTGCGCAGCGCGCGGGATATCTGGATAAAATTGCTGAAATTATTACGCGGCGCTTGGATGAGCTGTCACGGTTGGAGGTGCGCGATAACGGTAAACCCTATCCTGAGGCCAAGTGGGACATCGAAGACACTGCCGGCACGTTCGAATTCTACGCGGGCCTCGCGCGGAAACTTGATGATGAGTCGGAGTCTGAAGTGGCCTTGCCCGAGCCCGGATTCAGTTCCCGGGCATTGAAAGAGCCCATCGGTGTAGCCGGTGCGATCATCCCCTGGAATTTCCCAATGTTAATGGCAGCGTGGAAAGTAGCCCCGGCTCTGGCCGCGGGCTGCACTATGGTGTTAAAGCCCTCAGAGGTAACGCCTTTGACCGCGATGGCCCTGGCTGAAATTGTCGACGAGGCCGGGTTGCCGCCGGGCGTTTTAAATGTTGTAACTGGTTTAGGCCCCGATGCCGGGCAGGCGCTTATAGAGCACGACGGTGTCGATAAGCTGGCGTTTACAGGTTCAGTGCCCACCGGTTCAAAAATTATGGCTGTGGCCGCAAGAGACATTAAAAACATCAGTCTGGAACTTGGGGGCAAATCGCCGTTTGTAATCTTTGACGACGCTGACATTGAGCGTGCGGTCGAATGGCTTATGTTTGGCATTTTCTGGAATCAGGGGCAGGTGTGTTCTGCGACTTCCCGCGTGCTGGTGCAAGAATCGCTTTACCCCGCACTGTTGCAGCGTCTGGTAGAAGAGGCCAATAAAATTAGCATTGGCGCCGGCGATGAAGAGGGGATTTTATTGGGACCTCTGGTCAACGCCGCGCAATATGAAAAAGTATTGGCAGCGATTGCCCGCGGTGTGAAAGAGGGAGCAAATATTGCCTGCGGCGGTGACAGACCCGAGGGCTTTGACAAAGGCTATTATTTGCAACCCACCGTGCTCACCGATATGAGCGAAGACAGCTGGATTTGGCGCGAGGAAATTTTTGGACCGGTTGTTTGCATCAAACCGTTCAGCTGTGAAGAGCAGGCGGTGAAACTGGCTAACGATTCGCGTTTTGGCCTGGCGGCAGCGGTTATGTCAAAAGACGACGCGCGCTGTGAGCGCGTGGCGAAAGCGTTCCGCGCGGGGATTGTGTGGATCAACTGTTCTCAGCCCACATTCGTTGAGGCCCCCTGGGGCGGCTACAAGCAATCGGGTATCGGGCGTGAGTTGGGTGAGTGGGGTTTAAACAATTACCTGGAAACCAAACAGATCACACGCTTTAGTAGCGAAGAACCCTGGGGCTGGTACATCAAGCCTTAGAAACCATAGAACTCAGGATATTTATGCCAACACATCTCGAAGCTTTACGTGACTCAAAATACTGCCCACTGTGGCACGATCAAAATTGCCGACCGGAAGCGCAACCGGCTCTTGTGGGCAATACCACGTGTGAATTGCTGATCGTAGGCGGTGGCTTTACGGGCTTGTGGGCTGCATTACAGGCGAAGGAGCGCCAGCCTGATGCCGACATTATTCTTATCGAAAAAACCCTCATTGCCGATGGCGCCTCCGGGCGAAACGGTGGTTTTTTAAACGCCAGCCTGGCTCACGGTGAAACCAACACCGACCATCACTTCCCCGGTGAGGCCCAGCGCCTCTACGAGTTGGGCGAGCAAAATATCAAAGAGCTACTGGAAACCCTTGAGCGATACAATATTGATGCGCGTTACGAAAAAGTGGGCGAAACATCGGTGGCCACTAACGAGGGGTCGGTAGCGAGCCTGCGCGAAAGCTACGAGCGAGAGAAGGCCGATGGTGAAGACGTGGTGTGGTTTGATCGCGATGCCATGCGTGCCCAGGTTAACTCACCGACTTATCTGGCTGGTCTGTGGTATCGCGGTGGGCACAACGGTATCGTCGACCCTGCGCGTCTTTGCTGGGGCTTGAAGCGAGTTATCCTTGAGCTTGGTGTACGCATTTTTGAACACACTGGTCTGGATGAAGTTAAACCACTGGGGCGTGACCGTATGCGTGCCCTGTGTGATGGCGGTGTCATTGAGAGCGACAAAGTGCTCATGGCTACCAACGGCTTTTACAACAAAATACGCAAAGTGCGTAGAGCGATAATCCCCGTGTGGGATTATCAGATCGCGACTGAGCCTTTGAACGAAGAACAGCTGGAGTCAATAGGCTGGCACAAAACACGTCACGCTCTATCTAACGATGCCAATATGTTTCATTACTACCGCATCACGGCGGACAACCGCATCACCTGGGGCGGAGGCGGGGCTGTGCGTTACTACTACAATCGCGGCACAGGAGCAGATTGCGCAGACATCCCCGAACGTTTTGAGCAGCTATCTCGCGAGTTTTTTGAAACCTTTCCCCAGCTCAAGGGCGTGAGGTTCACGCATCGCTGGAGCGGCATCATTGCCACATCTACGCGTTTTTGCATGGTGCCCGGTATTACCTATAACGGTCGCGTGGCATGGTCGGTTGGCTACACCGGCTTGGGTGTGGGTGCCACGCGTTTTGGTGCGCGAGTTGGCATAGAGCTTTTGGGTTACCAGCCGAGCGATGTTATAAAAATGAAATTTGTGACCAAAAAACCCATGGCCTGGGTTCCCGAGCCAGCGCGATGGATAGGTGTTCGGCTGACCCAGCTGGCTCTGATCAAAGCCGATGCCAATAATGGCAAACGCGGGCTCTGGCTGAAGCTATTGGACATGCTTAATTTGGGGTTTACCTGCTAATGCGGCCTTATAAATGGAAGAAGAGAATGCCCAGTGTGAAAAAGTTAATGCCTGCGACATGGATGCTAGTGCTTCTGAGTCTGGCAGGTTGTGCCGACGACACCGCTATGGGCGTCGACAGCATTTTATTTAATGCGCGAGCTTATACACTCGATGCAGCGGCTCCATGGGCCGAAGCGGTCGCTGTTAAAGACGATAAAATTGTCTATGTGGGCGATAATGCGGGTGCGCTCGCACTTGTCGGAAGCGGAACTGAAAAGCACGATTTGCAGGGCAGAATGCTTCTGCCCGGCTTTATAGACACGCATATGCATCCCGTTTCCGGTGGAGGTTATGCCAGGGCTCTGTCCCTGGATACATTCGGGACGATAGAGGATTGGATTGAATCTATAGAGGATTATGCTGTTGCCAATAGCGACAAGCCGCTGATTTTTGGTTACGGATTTTTAGGTACAACCTTCGGGGCAGGTGGTCCCACTGCGAGTATGATCGATGCAGTTGTGTCAGACAGGCCGGTATTGATTATGGACGAGGGCTTTCATGGTGCATGGGCTAACAGCGCAGCGCTGAAGGCCCTAAATATCACTAAGGACACACCCGATCCCGCTCCCGGTTTTAGCTACTACAAACGGGATGAGCAAGGTAAGCCCACGGGCTATCTACTGGAAGATACTGCTGTGATGGCCATGGATGCCTTGAATGCCGTCAGCGAAGATGTGCAGGTCGACGGAACGGCCTATGTCATTGAAACCCTCAATAGCTATGGTGTTACTTCGGTATTCGATGCGGGAGCAATTGGCGACAGCTCTGAACTGCAAACCATACTCGACCGAATCGAAGATGCCGGTGACATGACGGTGCGAATTGTGGGCTCCTATTTCGCCGGTGTGCCAGAACATGCAGAGCACGCGGTTGAAAATGCCGACAAGTGGCGTGACACCATGAAAGGCGACAACTATCACTATCGCATGTTAAAGATCATGCTCGATGGCACGGTTGAAGGACGTACCGCAGCCATGTTCGAAGATTATCAGGGCGAACCAGGTAACAGCGGCGAAACGACCTTCACCGAGCCGCAAATGATCCAAATGATTAGCGACGCTGCAGAAAAGAAAATTGATGTTCATGTGCATGCACTGGGTGAACGCGCGGTGCACGAAGCCCTGAACGCGATTGAGGCGGCTCGTAAGGCGTATCCTGATAGTAGTGCTCGATATACCATTTGCCATATTCAGGTGCTTGCCGATGACGATATTCCGCGCTTTGCCGAGCTGGATGTCATTGCCCAAAGCACACCGCTATGGGCTTCCTACGATACCTTCGGCGAGCCCTTCGTTAGCAAGGATCAATTTAATCGATATTGGCGTTTCAAGTCGCTGCATGATGAGGGCGTCAAGCTAACCTTCGGTAGTGACTTTCCCGCCAGCGGAGCGGGTATGTTGGGTATGTCGCCAGTACTACAAATAGAGATTGGTCACACACGGCAAAACCCTGGTGAACCTGATGCGAAAATTCAACCCAGTGAATCAGAGCGGCTTGATATCGATACTTTGATTCGTGGCTACACCCTGGACGCTGCCTATCAGTTGCATATGGAAGACGAATTGGGCTCTTTAACAGTAGGTAAAAAAGCCGATCTTGTCGTGTTGGATAAAAACCTGTTTGACGTTGACCGCTATGAGATCCACAAAATTGGTGTATTGATGACGATGATGAATGGCACGGTGGTCTATGAGGCGGGGCTCTAGGCGGTGTTTATAAATTCCGCGGAGGTGGCTTCATATAGGCCACCAGCGTGTCACCACCTTCATAATCCTGCGCGCTCATTACCGAATCCAGAAACAGGTAAAACAACTCGGCCTGCGAGCTGATTTCGAGTTTGGCGTAGGCGTGTTTGCGGTGAAGCTTTACTGTCTCCACTGAAATAGATAATTTTTCTGCCACGGTTTTGGTGCTGTGACCGTGCAGCACCAGATTGATCACCTGAGATTCCCGTTCGGTCAGCACACTGCTGCCAAAGGCATTTAGCGCGCTGTGTAACTGGGCACGAATGTTGACGCCGCCCGGCTCGGTTTCTGTGTTTGCCCAATGGGTTTGGCAAAGAGCCTCAATGGCGGGGTAAATGGATTGAAACAGGTTTAGTTGTCGCTTGGTAAATGGCGATTGCCCTCGGGTTCTACCCAGCGCGATATTAATAAATCCGCAACCGCCGGTGGAAATAATGTAGCCGCACTCGTCTTGATAGCCGCAGTTTTTATACCAGGTTTTATAGTATTCACGGTCTTTAAAACCGCTGGGGGCTAGTTCACGCATCCTGAACACACCAAATTTCTTCTCGTCGGTTGCCGCCAGATAATAAGGATCGAGCAGGAAAGCGCCTTTGACGAACACATCCAGGGTAGACTTATTGCAGTCATCCGGGATTTCGAAATATTCCACCACCGGCAAGTCGGTGCCCGGGTAGACCAGAATGGTCGCATCATCAAAGGGGACCATTGCTCTGAATAGCTTGATTAGTGTCTCTGGAAATTCAGCGTGCCCCAAAGTGGGGATCAGGTCGGCAAGCTGTTTGCTAAATAGTTCTAGAGCTGGCATTGGCAAATACAGGTTTCGGTCGTGGTCGGAAGATAGGTCATCATAACTTGAAAGCTGCCCAATCGAGAAATGCCTGATTCGCCTTGGAAATGGTCCTGCCTCGGCGTTTGGCAAGAGCCATATTGAACTCTGTCTTGGGGTATAGGGGAATGCCGACTATGTCGGGCTCTTCCCTGGCCATCATCTTTAGCCCGACGGTTGTGCCCATGCCTTGTTTAACCATTTTTAATAACAGCGGTAAGAAATTGGACTGCATGCGGATATCGGGGGTGACCTCGCGTTCGGTGCACAGCTGCTCAAGCGCAGCGCGGATGAAATAGCCGCTTTCATACACAACCATGGGGGAATCGTGGAGGTCGTCGACAGACAGGCGGCGGCGATTACTCCAGGGGTGCTCGCTGCCAACGCAGAGCACCATCTGCTCCTGTAGCAGTGGAACCAGCTCAAGTTCGCTGATTTTGGGTGTTTCCTGAAACGTGGTGACGCCCAGCTCTATTTCATCGTCGAGCAGCATTTGTTCAACCCGGGTTGTCCCGGCCTGGGTGACTGACGCTTTCAGACCGGGGTGGGCGGTAAGAAATTCGCTGAGTAAATCGGGTAGAAAATAGGTGGCAAGCATAGAGGGGCAGGCAATGGAGAGCTCTCCTTGCAGCAGGTCATTCATGGCCCCCATGGAGCGATTCAAGTCCTCCACCTCGGCCAGCAAGTGCTGTGCACGGGTCAGCAGGTTTTTGCCTTCGGCAGTGAGCGCTATTTGTCGGCCGCTTCGGTCAAACAGGCAAGTGTTGGTACTCTCCTCAAGTTTTCGAACCGCAATGCTGACTGCCGGTTGCGCCATGTGCAGGCTGAGGGCGGCCTGGCTAAAGCTTTTACGCTGTGCCACGGCGACAAAAATTTCCAGTTTGCGTAAATCCAACAACTGCCTCCTGCGACGTGTCCCCAATGGTTTCAACTATAGCCATATATAAAAAATATATTATACATATAAAACATATATTTTATTAATGATAGATCTTTTGCTATTTTGAATCTTTCCATTAATAACTAAGCGGATGAATCCCATGGCACAAGGCAAGCAGTGGCAAAAAATTGACTGGCAGGATCCGTTCCTGCTGGAGCAGCAACTCACCGACGAGCAGCGCATGGTGCGCGATTCTGCGCGTCAGTACGCACAGAATAAACTGCAGCCCAGAGTGCAGAGCTCATTCCGCAAGGAAGAGACCGACCCCGAGATATTTAGGGAGATGGGTGAAATGGGGCTGTTGGGCTCAACAATTGAGGGTTATGGCTGCCCGGGGGTGGATTACATCTCCTATGGTTTGGTGGCGCGTGAGGTAGAGCGGGTCGATTCCGGTTACCGTTCCATGCTTAGCGTGCAGTCTTCGCTGGTGATGTATCCAATTTATGCCTATGGCACCGAGGCGCAGCGGGAAAAATATTTGCCAAAGCTGGCAACAGGCGAGTGGATTGGCTGCTTTGGCCTTACTGAGCCCGATCACGGCTCCGACCCCGGTAGCATGGTGACCCGCGCTAAAAGCGTCGACGGCGGCTACAGTCTGTCCGGCGCAAAAATGTGGATTTCAAACAGTCCTATCGCAGATGTGTTTGTGGTGTGGGCCAAGACTGACGACGGAAAAATCCGCGGTTTCATTCTGGAAAAGGGCATGAAAGGCCTGAGTGCGCCTAAAATTGAAGGTAAGCTGGCGCTGCGAGCCTCTATCACTGGCGAAATTGTGATGGATGAAGTATTTGTCTCCAAAGAGCAACTCATGCCAAATGTTGAAGGCCTGAAAGGCCCGTTTGGGTGTCTGAACAATGCCCGCTACGGTATCGCCTGGGGTGCTCTGGGTGCCGCAGAAGCGTGCTGGCACACTGCGCTGGATTATGTGATGGAGCGCAAGCAGTTCGGCAAGCCTCTGGCGGCCAACCAGCTTGTTCAGCTCAAACTCGCCGATATGCAAACAGAGATAAGCCTTGCTTTGCAGTCCTGCCATCGCGCCGGCATATTGATGGACGCGGGGCAGGTTTCCCCCGAGTTGATCTCACTAATCAAGCGCAATTCCTGCGGTAAATCCCTGCATATAGCGCGTTTGGCCAGAGACATGATGGGTGGCAATGGTATTTCCGATGAATACCCCGTGATGCGCCACATGGTGAATCTGGAAGTTGTGAATACCTATGAGGGCACGCACGATATTCACGCCCTGATTTTGGGTCGCACACAAACCGATATTCCGGCTTTCTAGGGGGCTTGTTGCGTGGGAGCACTGTCGCATATCAAAGTTCTGGATTTGTCCCGTGTACTGGCGGGCCCCTGGGCCAGCCAGATTTTGGCAGACCTGGGCGCCGAGGTCATCAAAGTAGAGCGCCCCGGAGTAGGTGATGACACCCGCAGTTGGGGGCCACCCTTCCTGTGCGACACCAATGGTGAAGAGACCGCCGAATCTGCCTATTTCCTGTGCACTAACCGTGGCAAGAAGTCGGTGTGTATCGACATGAAGTCGGAGCAGGGACAGGAGACTATCCGGCAGTTGGCAGATGAGTGCGATGTGGTTTTGGAGAACTTTAAAGTAGGCGGCGCTGCAAAATTTGGCATCGACTACGCCACCTTGTCTGCACGCAACCCCAAACTGGTTTACTGTTCTATCACCGGCTTTGGCCAGAATGGACCCTATAAAGACCGGCCCGGTTATGATTTTCTGGTGCAGGCCATGGGTGGATTGATGAGTGTGACCGGAGTGCCTGACGGGGCCCCGGGTGCCGGGCCGCAAAAAGTGGGAGTGGCACTCACCGATATTATGACTGGACTGTACGCCACCATAGGTATACAGGCGGCACTGGCTGAACGCGAGCGCTCCGGGCTGGGGCAGTTTGTCGACCTGGCGCTGTTGGATGTAACCGCCGCTACTTTGGCCAATCAGGCCAGCAATTATCTGGTGGGGGGCATGGTGCCCACGCGTATGGGTAATGCACACCCCAATATTGTCCCCTACCAGAGTTTTGTCGCCGCCGATGGACACTTGATCGTGGCGGTGGGTAACGACGCACAATTTAGTCGTTTTGTGGAAGCCTTGGGGGTAAGCGAGTTGGCCCAAGATGTGCGCTTTGACTCCAATCAGTCCCGGGTGGCCAATCGGGAATCGCTGGTGCCGCTGTTGCAAAGGCCGATGCTGGAGCGCTCCAAGAACGAATGGCTGCAAATCCTTGAAGCAGCCCAGGTGCCGGCGGGGCCGATTAATTCGGTCGATGAAGTGTTTGCCGAACCACAGATACAGGCGCGAGGCATGCAAGTTGAAATGGCTCATTCACTGAACCCTCACTTACAATTAGTGGGTAACCCCATCAAGTTGTCTCGCACGCCTGTGCAATACGATAGGCCTCCGCCCACACTGGGGCAGCATACCGATGAAGTGTTGGAGTCTCTTAAATCGTCCTGACTTCGTGCTCGTCAGACATCCGTCTGTGGGTTCCAATAAGAAGGGCGCAAGCCACCACTTCGACCACTAGCGAAACCAGAGTTGCCGGTAAATAACCTGCCGTTGCATATAGATAAAGACGACCGGCTGCTGCAACCGCCATCAGTAGCGCTGCTGCCAGTAGCCAGTTTGATTTACCACTGCGCAAACCCAGGGCCGTCATCAGTGCGGTACCAAAAAACAAACTGCCCATATCGGCGGTGAGATTATTGACACCCACGGGCCCCAGGGCTTGCACTATCCATTCATCGGCAATACCGTCAAAGGCGAACCACCAGCGAATTCCGAGCATGGCCATTAGGGCAGCGAATAACCCGCAGGCGATTTTTAAGGCGTGTGTCATTGTTATTCTCCGGCTTGGACAGAAGTGTGTTTCCAACGGTAGCGCGATCTGGGTTATTTTTCCAGAATGCTTCCTATCGAGAGGCAGAGAGAAAATCAATTGATCTTTGTGATATGGTGTTATATCTTAGCATATCACTACGGATTGCAGCGAATAGAGGCTCACCATGAAATTTTTGCCAATTCTGATTATCGGGCTTTTCTTCTCCTCGATGGCCATGTCTAACGAATGCACCATAGACCTGAACTACGATATTCGTGTGAGCTCAGAGTTTTTGGAGGTTTCTGACAAAGATGGCGTTGTCTATGAGATCAGGCAGGGCGGAGACCTGACGGTTAAAGGTGCTCCGGTAGACCTTAGCGAGCAGCAAAAAGAGCTGACAGAAGAGTATGCGGGCGAAGTGGCTGCCATGGTGCCGCAGTGGATAAACCTGGTTTCCAATGCCCTGACGGTGGCAGAAGAAGCCATACGGGTGGCATTCAGCGCGGCTTTTGGAGACAACAGCGCAGCAGTTGAAAAGTCGACCCAGGCCTTGTCCATGGCCAGAGAGAAATTTGAGAAAAGCAGCAGCGCCGACGGTGGTGTTTACACTATCAAGGTGAATTCCCTGACTGATGTGGATGGCGCATTCGACGAAGATTTCAGTGAAGAGATTGAAGACATTGTCATGGCGTCAGTGGGCTCTCTGTTTGTAGAGCTGGGCAAAGTGCTAATCTCTTCGGATGAAGACTTTGAGCAGAGCATGAAAGCATTCGGTGAGCGTATGGATCGTATGGGTGAAGAGCTCGAGACCATGGGCGACGAACTGGAAAAGACAGCGTCACAGTTGTGTGATGATATGGAACGCGCCAGAGCGCTTGAAGATGAACTGGGTGAGCAGATACCACAGCTGAAGGCTTATCGCCTGTTTGACTCGTAATCGTTGAAACACTCGGGTGCATAAAGAAAGCATCGTATCCAATTTATACCCGTTCCTGTATCGAGAAGTCTTCCACGTTATCCCAAGCGATGGTTTAAAGAATTTGTGAATTACCGCCGTTTCTGAGGGGCTTAGGTTTTTTTCTCGGAGTCGGCCACTTTGACCGTAAGTTATTGATCTCAGTCCTTCAAAAGTAATGCCCTCTGGAAAGCCAAGACTGACTAATCACAGACTAGGCTGTCTTCCTCAATCAGCGGTTCGTAACGTTCGTCGGTAAGTGTGAGCAGAAAGCAAACTAGCCCCTCGATATCACTTTCACTCAATTTGCCGCCATCCTCCAGTTCGACAAGGCTCATGGTGTTCGGGAAAGGCGGCTCTCGCCAGGGCGCTCCAGTCTCAGGGTTGAGAAAATTGTCTGACCCCGTCAAAAACTGATCATAAAAGCGGATGACTGTATCAAGTTTCCGGAACACACCGTTATTCATATACGGGCCGGTAACAGCCACATTGCGTAGTGTGGGAACCCGGTACTTACCCATTTGTGCCGGATCATCGACATCGGGGTGACCGAACAGGCCCTCATCGAGGTCATCCAGAGAGATGTTTCCAGCGATTCGAGCTTCCACGTTAACCGGGGTACCAATATTATGGTACTCAAAATTAGTGAATACCTCGCTTCGGTTGCCATTGGCAGCTAGCTGGTGGCAGGTTGCACAGTTGGTAAACTGCTGCGAGAAAAACAGTGCTTTGCCCAGGGCTGCCTTGCTATCGGGTGCGTAAACATAATCACCTGTCAACGACTTGTCATACTTGGAATCAAAGCTGGAGAAAAAATCAGTTCGTTCGAAGGCTGCAATACTTCCCGCCATGGCATCGTAAGCTGCATCGACATCATCGAATACCTCGTCGCCGTATATTGCCTTGAAAGATTTCACATAGTCAGGATTTTCCTGCAGCCGCTCAACCACGCTGGCCTCATCCGGCATACCCATTTCAAGGGCTCCAAGTGGAGGCCCCTTGGCTTGGCTCTCGAGATCTGTTGCGCGCCCGTCCAGAAACTGGCCGCCTAGATAGCCCTCGTAATCCGGCTGTTGGCTATTGAACCTAACGTGGCTACCAAACTGAAAAGCCGGCGTGCTCGACGCGTAGGCCGCTGTAGGCACGTTGCGGCTGACCTGGGAAAAGCCATCGTCTCCCACGGAGAAAGCAGGTGGCAAGCCATTGGGATCCAGGCGACTGTCGGTAAAGGCGCGCTCGGGGTCGTGGCAGGTGGCGCAAGCCTGGGTTCGGTTAAGTGACAGGTTCGTGTCGAAAAATAAACTCTCACCCAGCTCCTCAGCAGTACTGAATAAAGGCCCTGGGTCTGGCGTAGGTTCAGGAGTAGATCCCGGGGTTGTAACACGGGTGCCGCTGCCACTGTCCCCACAGGCGGCTATAAACGCTATCACTAGTATGGGCAGGCAGTGAGTGCTAGAGAAGCAGACTCGTGAAAAAAGAGCTTTGCCAGAAAAGCCACCAGGCATTGTATTTCCCCTGTGTTGATGGTTCGCGACGCCGGTAGACGTACTGCCAGATGTAAGTATGACGCTGCGATGAAGCTTTCTGCTCAGCACCGCGAGGTGCATTATCCATGTCACAAAAATAATCGCAATAATAATCATTTGCAATTGTAAATCGATTGCAATAGTAAATAAGAATCATTACTATTTGCGACCTTGGATAGAAATTAGGGGAGATTATCTTATGAAGCAATTCACGTTTGCTGCAGTAATAGCAGCTACAACATTTTTAGGCGGCTGCAAAATCGCCATCACAGTACCCGAAGGCGGCTCGATAACTACCGACTCGGGTAGTTATAGCTGTTCAGAAAGTAGCAGCTGTGTCGTTGACGTCAGCGACACCAATTTTGATGAGACGTTTAACGCTATTCCTGCAGAGGGTTATGAATTCACAGGTTGGAAAAAACAACACCGAGGGTTTTGTGGCGGAAGTCAAAAGCCCTGCGCCTTACCTACCAGCGGCTTCGTGGGCAACACTGCGCTGCTAAATTTCCTCTCCTCTGACGAGGAGTTCTTCCTGGAGCCCGTCTTTGTACCCTACGACTCTGACGGTGTGGAAGCACTGCTGCAAACCAATGCCAATATTGCCCTGGCGGCATACAGTGACTCGGTAGACACAGCCAAAGACCTACAATCAGCCCTTAGTGCTTTTGCGGCCAACCCGAGTCAGGCCAGACTCGATTCTGCCAAGCGTGCCTGGCTGGTTTCCAGGGAGCCCTATGGCCAAACTGAAGTCTATCGATTCCGTCTCAGTCCTATCGATTCCAGTAACTACGCCGATGAAGATGGCCTGGAGGGCGATATCAATGCCTGGCCACTGGGCGAAGCGCTGATAGACTACGTGGTCGCTGCCGCTCCAGATTTCGGCGATGACCAGGTTGGTGTTATCGAAAACGGCATCGGTATTAATGACGGCGGGGAAGTAGACGGTACAGACACCGCACTCAACATTATTGCTGACACCTCTATCACCATTACCAAGGCATTGATCTCCAACACGGCCACCGCTGGTGACGAGCACGACGTGATTGCGGGCTACCATGCCATCGAATTCATGCTGTGGGGTCAGGACCTCAATGACAACGCCATGGTCACCAATGGTAGTGATCGGGAAGAGGCTGTCAAAACCAATGGCGCGGGCAACATAGCCACAGGTGGCCAACGTCCACTGACGGATTTCACCAGCGACTCTCTGGCTTCCCGTCGGCTCACATACCTACAGGTTGTGGCTGAAAAACTGGTTGAGGACCTTGAATTTGTCAGAGACGGCTGGGTGGATGGCGTGGAGGGAAACTACCGCGACCAGTTTACCTCGTTTGCCAGCACTGAGGAGGCTATAGACAGGATCACAGAGATTTTGGTCGGCATGGGAACCCTCTCCGAAGGAGAACTGGCGGGTGAGCGTATGCAAATCGCCTATAGTTCAAACTCCCAGGAAGACGAGCATTCCTGCTTCTCCGACAACACGCACCGCGACGTAGTATTGAACTCCCGCGGCGTGGCGAACAGCTTTTACGGCGTTTACGCCGGCTACGACAGCGATCTGGACGGCATCGACGATGAGACCGGCCGTGCCGTAGACGGTTTTGGCTTTGACGACTACGCACAGGAGTTGGGTGTTGAATCACTACAGGATATAGCCGCTGAGCTGGACTCGCGCCTGAGTGAAACTGCAGTCAACGTCAATGAACTGGATCAGTCAGCTCGCAACGGCATGCCGTTTGACGTACTAATCATGGATGATAATCGCAATAAGGCTAACCCCATCTACAAGGCCATTGTATCCCTGAATGTCCAGTCAAGTTCCATTGCGGCCCTGGCAGAAAAGCTCGCAGTAGAGGTTGAAGTAGTGGATAAAGACGCTTCTGAGTGTGACACCACAAGCCCCGATAGCGGCTGCTAAAAACCAGAGCCTATACCTGCGGGGGCCAGGCCAGCCACATCGAGACGATGTGGCTGGCCTGGCTTCCGCTGTTTTCCCGGTAGTCAAAATGACCATCAGATCACAGATATTTCATCACTTTATTGCGGCAGCTGGCACTGCACTGGCGCTGTGTGTCTGTACCACCGTCGCTGAACCCGGCAACGCTGTACCTGCCCGCTTAACCTCTGAGGCATTCCCCGGTGGGGAAGGCAGTGTTAAGTTTACGCCTTTCGCCTCATTTGAATTACCCGCTACAAACCTCCCTGAGTCGCAGCGGCCGCTGTTTCATGCAGGCAAGGCGCTGGCCAATCAGCCTTGGATAAAAGCCCCTACTGCAACCGATGCCCGGGATGGCCTGGGCCCGCTCTACAACGCACGTACCTGTCTTGGTTGCCATATCAATGGTGGCCGCGGGCCGGTTCCACACAAGGGTGACGAGGCTATCTTCACAGCTATTCTCCGGCTCAGCGTACCGGGTGAGAAAGATACAGTGCGAGGCTCTAAGCCAGAACCCAATTACGGTGATCAGCTGCAGGGCCAGGCGGTAGCGCTCTCTCACCAGCTGCGCGGAAAAATCCCGGCAAAGAACCCAGCCACTAACCCCGAAGCTCCTCCCGAAGCGCGGATCTATCTGGATTGGCTGGAAAAAACCGTCGTCTACAATGATGGTGAATCGGTGACACTGCGCTCCCCCCGGCCGCGCCTGGAAGAATTGGGCTACGGCCCTATCGATACGAATGTCCTATTCAGCCTGCGTGCGGCACCCGCCATTCACGGCGTGGGATTGCTGGAATCTATTGATCAGGCCGCTATCAATGCCCTGGCCGACCCCGAAGATAGAGATAACGACGGCATTAGCGGACGGGTAAGCCAGGTATGGGACTTCGAACGAGGCGTGACGGTAGCGGGACGGTTTGGTTGGAAAGCTAACCGCGCCAACCTGCGAATTACCACCGCGGGGGCGTTTCAGGGCGACTTGGGCATTACCAATCCGATATTTCCGGGGCAACCCTGTACCGCACTACAGCGTCGCTGCCAGCGTACGCCAAATGGCAACGACGCCGATGGCTTTGAACTGCCCGAACACCTGCTTACCCTTACCGTGGGATTCGTCCGTAATATTGGCGTGCCCGTAAGCCGCAAGCAGACGGCCCAGTCAGATCTGGGCCGTACATATTTTTTTAACGCCGGGTGTGCCGCTTGCCATCAGCCCAGTTATGTCACTGCGCCACGCAGCGGTGACCTCGCTCATCTCGGTGGGCAGACCATATGGCCTTACACCGACCTGATGTTGCATGACATGGGGCCCGGATTAGCGGATAGCCGACCCGACTACGCCGCCAGCGGTAGCGAGTGGCGTACCCCTCCGCTGTGGAGCATCGGCTTGAGCGCCAAAGTGAATGGTGTGGCCACCCTGCTGCACGATGGCCGTGCTCGCAGTGTTGAAGAGGCGATTCTTTGGCATGGTGGTGAAGGCACAGCGGCGCGCCAAGCCTTCGCCTCGATGGGCAAATACAACCGAGAGGCATTGATCGCCTTCGTGGAATCTCTATGAGCAAAACCACTCTTTCCCTCCTTCTGCAGCGTCGTCATTTATTGGCCGGTCTAGGCGGAGGTTTGCTAATGGCTGCCATGCCCGGGTTCGCCAGACAAGCTGTTACAGGTACGGAGCGTTGGGTATCAGCCCAAGGGGACTCGCTCGATAATTTTGGCCTCGGCTGGGTAGAGCCTGGCAAGGCAATTGGAAATAGCACCTTCACCGGGTTCCGCGGCCATGCGGTGTTACAGCATGCCCGGCGTGCCAGCTCGGTGGTTACCGTATCGCGTCGCCCTGGAACCCGTGCACTGGAAGTCGACCTGGCCACAGGCGAAATCGTCGGCCAGTTTGCCTGCTCGCCTGGACGCCATCTGTTTGGCCATGGTTGTTTCAGCCTGGATGGCGCAGTGTTCTACACCACCGAAGCGGACATCGCTGCGGGGCAAGGAAGAGTTGTAGTGCGGGATGCCGATAGTTATGCCGTACTGGACGATTGGCCCAGCCACGGCGTCGGTCCCCACGAGATTCGCTTGCTACCGGACGGTAAAACTTTGGTGGTTGCTAATAGCGGTATCCTGACCAGACCGGATTCTGGCCGCAAGCCCCTCAATCTCGCTACGATGCGTTCCAGTCTCAGCTACATCGATGCCGCCAGCGGTGCACTGCTGGATGACTACCAGGTAGCTGAATCCAAGTCGAGTATTCGCCATCTGGATGTAGCGGCAGATGGAACTGTAGCGTTTGCCATGCAACTGCAGCGGGAGGCGACCGGCCACGAACGGACGGTACCATTGGCTGGCATCCACAGGCCAGCAGAGCAGCTCACCCTGCTCAATGCTCCGGCGGCGATAGCCGATTCTCTGCAGGATTACATCGGCAGTGTGGCCGTTTGTGACGACAGTCGGATTGCCGGTTTCGCCAGTCCCCGCGGGAACCTGGCCGTGTTTTGGAATCTCGATAGCGGTGAAATGGCTGGCTATCACCGCCTGCGGGACGTGTGCGGTATCGCTGTGAGCTCGCCCAGTCGCGCATTTGTGTTGAGCAACTCATTTGGCGAGCTCCGCGAACTGGATGCCGTTAGCCTGAAAGAACGACGCGAGCGGCGCATTAAACTACCCGGCTACCGCTGGGACAATCACCTGCTGGTGACTCACCCCGTGTGAGTGTGCCGGCTATTATGAATAGAGGACAACAATGAGTTTTGCCAGAAAACTGCTGTCGCTACTTGGAGCAACTGTATTGCTTGCCGGATGTGTCAGTGACGATAAAGGTAGCGATCCCGAGCCAGAGTTGCCGGTTAACCCCGTAGTTAGCTTACAGTCTGCTATTGACCAAGCGGTGGACTATGTCATCGTGCCCTCTGTGCAGCGTTTCCTGGCGGATACAGAGGCTCTGGACGCTGCCGCTACGACCTTCTGCGATAGTCCCGATGAGGAAAGTCTGAGTGCCATGCAAGACGACTGGCGCACTGCCTTCGTGCAGTGGTTTCGCTTGTCTTTGTACAATTTTGGCCCGCTCAATGACGATATCGTTTTTCCGCAATATACTTTTATCGACTCACTGCGCCTGCGCGGCACCGACTATCTTGAAACGGTGCGCAGCGAAATTGCGGCAGACATCACTGGCAGTGACAGTTTGGACGACGCCTATTTCGGCAACAAAACCTTCCAGCGAGTGGGCCTGTTGGCGTTGGAGTCTGCAGTATTCGAAACCAGCACACCGGAGCACAGTACCACCCCGGCCGACGTGATCGCCGACTATTTGTTTCAGCCACGCAAGTGCGAAATGTTACAGGGTTTGTCAGGCGAGCTGGTGCAGCGCGCCAGATATGTGGAGCAAGGCTGGTTGGTAGAACACATAGACTCGGATCTGTCCTACCGCTTACTGTTTCTTGATGGCCAACTGGATGACGGTACTGAGCCGCTCAGTCAAATTCTGATATCTAACCAGGAGTTTTTGGACTACCTCCAGGCCAGGCGAGTTGTGGTGACCGCGGCACAAATTTCCATGCACGCCTGGGAGGCAATTACAGCCGCCATCGACGAGGTGGAGCTACTGCTGAACGGCAACGAGAACACGACTGACAGCCTATTCGACGTAATGGAAGCCACCGGTAACCAGAATGCCGTGGCCGCTGTGGAAGACAGCATCGCCCAGATTCGCCAGGCCCTTGCCGATCGCGACGTGGATATGTTGGAGATCAGCCTCGGCTATCTGGACGGCAATTTCAAGCGGGAAATCCCCGACAGCCTTGAGCTAGATCTGGGCATTAATTTTTCTGATGGCGACTGAGCGAGCAACACAATATGCTAACCCCAAACAAGTCACTTGGTTTCGATTCGATCAATAACAGTCCCGGCCGGCTCGCTGCCCTAGCCCTTGCTGCCACCCTGACGGCGCAGCAGTTGGCCGCGCAAGAAGAGCCTTCTACTGACCCAATTTACGAAGAGGTGTTAGTCACCGGAGGCGCCGCAGGTATTCGCACGCTTTCCGGCAGCGCCAGCCTACTCGACGAAAGCCAGATTCTTGCCTTCGACAGCGTTGATATCAACAACCTGTTAAGACAGGTACCCGGGGTATATCTGAGGGTAGAGGACGGTTATGGGCTGCGCCCCAATATTGGCCTGCGTGGTGCCACGTCTGAACGCAGCCAGAAGATCACCCTGATGGAAGACGGAATTCTGATTGCACCGGCACCTTACTCTGCGCCAGCGGCCTACTACATGCCCAACATCAACCGAATGAATTCCATTGAGGTTTTCAAGGGCCCCTCCTCGATTAAGTATGGACCACATACGGTAGGTGGCGCTCTGAATCTTGTCACCCCGGCTATACCCGAATATTCGCAGGGCAAGCTTGAGGCGGTTGTGGGCACGGACAACTACCAGAAATACCGCCTGTTTTACGGTGAAACGGTCGGCCAATGGGGCTATTGGATTGATGGCCTGCGCTACAGCTCCGACGGTTTCAAAGAGCTGGATTCGGGCGGTGACACAGGTTTTGTTCGCAATGACTTGAATGCCAAGATCCAGTGGCGTAGCGACGACAACGCTGCTATCGGGCAAACCCTGCAACTTAAGCTGGGTTATGCCAATGAGGACTCTGACGAAACCTATCTGGGGCTGACTGACGACGACTTCAGCAGCAAGTCCGTACGCCGTTACGTTGCTAGTGAGCTAGACCAGTTCGAATCCAGCCACTACCAGGCGCAATTGTTTTATCAGCTGAAGCTGAGTGAACATTGGCAGGTCAACACCCAGGCTTACTACAATGAGTTTTCGCGCGGCTGGTTCAAGTTCGATGGTTTTATTAGTGGCGCGGCAGCAGCCCCGGCGGTGATTCTGGCCAACCCCGATATCTACACGAGGGAGCTGGCTCTATTGCGCGGCGAGGTCGACTCAAACAGAATTGAACGAGAAACCTTTGATGTCACTGACTTCATTCGTGACTACGGCTCCAGCGGCATTGGAATACGGGTCAAGCACCAACGCAGCATGGGCGACGTCTCCCATAACTTCGAGGGTGGCCTACGCTATCATTTTGACTATGTGGAACGGAAACAGGACCAGCAGGGCTACCTGATGCAGGACGCTAGTCTGGTGTCAGATGGCATCTCCAGAGAGCTCACTCTGTCCAATAAATGGAAAACTGACGCGGTTGCCGCCTTTATCACTGACAGCATAGAGTACGGTAACTGGACCTTCGACCTCGGTGTTCGCTATGAGCACATTGAGGGCGAGGCAGAGAACAGGCTCACCGATACCAAGGCAGACAGCGGTCAGGACATCTGGCTGCCAGGCCTGGGCGTTTTCTACCAATTCACTGAGAATTGGGGGCTGCTGGCAGGCATCAATAAAGGCTTTTCCCCCGCCAGTCCCGGCGCTTCCACCGAGGTGAATCCGGAAGAGAGTGTTAACTACGAGTACGGGATTCGCTATACCGACAACAACCTGTCTGCAGATGTCGTTGGCTTTTTTAGTGATTACGAGAACCTGCTGGGGCGCTGTCGCGTATCTGATCTTAACTGTACCCCCGGTGAGGAATTCAACGGCGGTGATGTGGAGGTAGCGGGCTGGGAAGTCACTACCAGCTACACTTATGACTTGGGCAATGGTCTCTTCATGCCTCTGAGCGCGGTATACACTTACACAGAAACCGCATTTCAGAGCACTTTCTATTCCAGCTTCTCCCAATGGAATCCCGGCTTTTTCGACGGTATTGCGCTGCCGGTACGCCAAGGCGACGAATTGCCCTATACGCCAGACCATCAGGCACGCTTTCAGGCAGGCTTGGAGGGGATGAAGTGGAGTGCCAATCTCGCGCTTCGCTATATGAGTGAAATGCGTGAAGTGCCAGGCAGTGGCAGTTATGAAGATGGCGAATCTACGGAGGCTTACAGCATTATCGACCTGTCTGCTTCCTACGATATGACTGACAAGCTGTCGTTCAAGTTTATTGCTGAGAACCTTGCGGACGAGGAAGTGATTGTTTCCCGGCGGCCGTTTGGAGCGCGTCCGAATTTGCCGCGACAGTTTAAGCTAGGGGTTAGTTATCAGTTGTAGCGAGGGACATTTGTAGGTTGCGCCAGGGTAAGTGCCGGTGGCGATGTGCGCACTTATGGCGAGCGAGATCTGGATATACTGCACCGAGAAGTCGATAATTAGCGCTGTCATGAAGCACACTGATGCGCTGAGCGTCTATTTTACGATCGTCACAGGGTGCACAGCCGCCAGCTTTCTCTTTGGATTCAGGGCGCGCATTTCTGGCGCCATAGCAGCGAGAGCAGATTCCCTGTTTTGCGGTGCCGGGTGAGTACTTAGAAATTCGGGTGGTGCAGACCCACCCATCGAACCCATCTTCTGCCACAGCGTTACTGCCGCGTCGGGGTTATAGCCCGCTCTAGTGGCAAGTTCTATTCCAATGCGATCAGCTTCAGATTCCGCGGTGCGACTGTTGGGTAGCTCGAGTGCAACTTTTGCTGCTACTGCAGCGCCGCCCATGGTTGCCACCGGGTGGTCAGACATAAGGCCAATGGCCACTACGCCCAGCGAGGTAGCCATCGCCCGCGACATGCGCTCGGCTGTATGGTTGGCCAGCGCATGGGAAATTTCATGGCCCATAATCTGGGCAAATTCTGCATCGGTGAGTTTGAGCTTTTCGAACAAACCAGTGTAGACCGCCATTCTGCCGCCGGCCATGCACCAGGCATTGACAGTTTCCGGGTCATCGATAATGGCCACGCTCCACTCCCATTTGGCCGACTGTGGGTAGAGGACAATAGCTTCTGTGACCAGCCTGCCGGTAATGACTTGCACCCTATCCATGAGGAGAGGGTCGTCTACCAGTTTGTTCTTCTTATCCAGGTCACTCACCGTGCTCAAATAGGCCTTGCGTGATTCGACAATGGCAGACTCGGGTGAAATCAGCATCAGTTGGCTGCGGCCAGTGGGGCTGGTGGTGCAGGCAATGAGGTTTGGCAGCAGGAAAAGTGCAATGAGTAGTATTTTCATAGGCTGCATTCTACCCGAAACACACGAATGCCGTCTTTCTGTGAGGTGAGGGAGGCGAGGATTCTTCATTGATCAGGATCTGATCGTTGCGCTTCCTCCAGCTTTTCCAGCGCGTTAGCGTAGGCGCGCTTGCTTATGTTGACCTTCTCCTCCGTGGAGAGGTTGTCATCCATGCCCTGTGCCGTCTCCAGGGCGAACTTGCCCCAGCGATATCGAGCGATGAGTATGTCTGCCATCAGGTTTACCACGATACCGTTATAGGGCGCGCCCTCTATCGCATATTCTTCGGCGGCAAGAATAGTCTTGATGCCTGTAATGGCTTCCAGCAGATCCTGGTGGGTTCTATCTAGAGATTTTTCCAGGGTGTTGTTCACATTGGATACCGTGCCAGAGTCGGCCAGCAATAACTTGAGCATAAACTCAGCCTGCATTCTCAGGTCGAGATCAGCATCGTCGCTCAGCCAGCTCTGCAACGCGCGCGTTCCCTCTGCCGTAATGGTGTAAACCGTACGATTTCGACCGTTGTGCGTACATTTCTCTTCGCTGACCATTTTGTGGCGCAGGAGCTTCTTTGGCTCTGAGTACACGTGGCTTTCAACTCTTGGCCAATACACTCTAATTAGGCTGTGTTGCATGCGCGCATTGAGCTGGTAGGCAGATTGAGGTTTGCGTGCCAACAATCCCAGTAAGGCATAGGATGTAGGCGTGAGCTTGGGGAGGTTCTGGGTAGATGCTGTCATAGCTTGACTATACTCCTAATTAGAGTATAGTGCGCGAACAAATTTATATACTCCAAAATAGAGTATGCAATAAGAGAGCTCTCGAAATGTTCAAGATAAAGCATCCAAGCAGCGCTATAGCGCGCACTACAATGGCAGTAAGTCCGGTTTTATTGGCTACCGTGATAGCAAGCCCGGTTTATGCCCAGCTGGAAGAAGTTGTGGTAACCGCACAAAGGCGCGAGGCTTCGTTGCAGGAGACACCCATCGCGATCACAGCGTTCACTTCAGACTCACTGGAATCTATAGGCGCATTCAATGCTACGGATCTTGGCGAATACACACCCAATGTGACCATTGTTCCCACATTCGGTAGCGCCGGGAATATCCGCACCAGTATCCGGGGTGTGAGTACCGGCGAGCCCTCGTTAACCATCGACCCCAAGGTGGGTATGTACGTGGACGGGGCCTATATTGCCCGTAATGCCGGTGCAGTCTTTGACATTGTAGACATCGAGAGAGTAGAAATTTTGCGCGGCCCCCAGGGCACACTGTGGGGCAAAAATACCACGGGTGGCGCTATCAATATTATTACCCAGAAACCAAAGGGCGAGCTGGGAATAAAGCAGTCTCTCACGTTTGGTGACAACGGCGAGTTTCGCTCTCTAACCTCTTTAGATACGCCGACTATGGGCGGCGTTAGCGCCAAACTCTCGTACATGAAAAAGGACTACGACGGATGGGCAACTAACACCAACCCGCTGGGCGAAAAAGATTTGGGTAGCGAAGACACCAGCGCCTATCGTATTGCCTTGCGCTGGGATCCCAGTGAGTCTTTTTCTGCAGACTATACTTATGATGACAGCGATATAGATGCAGTTCCCATTCCTCTACAAATTACGCACATTGGTCCGGGCGGCACTGACCCGAGCATATTGGGCACATACAATCGTCAAACGGCTGTTTTTACAGGGGGCTATAACCCGCTTGAACAGATGTTGTCGGTGGTAGAACCCAATAAGCGGGTGGAAAAATTTAACCTGGACGGCAACAGCGTCGAGTCAACCAACGTTTCCGGCCACAATCTCACAATGGTGTGGGACACCGACTTGCTACAGATAAAGTCAATCACCGCCTATCGCGAGTATGAATCCAAGTTGCCGGGCAATGATCTGGATGGCGGGGCATGGACTACCGATGCCGGTGTTGCACTGCCAATGTTTCATACCACTGGCAATAAAGAGCAGGATCAGTTTTCGCAGGAGGTGCAGTTTATTGGTTCCGCATGGGATGACCGTATTGACTATGTTGGCGGTCTGTTCTATTTCGAAGAAGATGGCACTGAGATTAACCCCTGGGATGCGATGTTTTATAACCCGGGCACTCCCGTTATTTTGGGGGGCTTGGGTGCATCCGCCGGCGCTTGGTACAGCATGGAAAGCAAATCACAGGCGGCCTATGGCCAGCTGAAATATTATGTCAGCGAACAGTGGGATGTGACGTTGGGGTTGCGCTATACCGAAGACGAGAAGGAAGTGACGTTGTTGGCCGATGACCCCCGTATTGATGGGCCGCATACCGCAGACGATGACTGGAACGAATTTACTACCGACTTTATTGTCGGCTATACACTGAATGACGATGTTAGTTTCTACGGTAAGCGCACTGAGGGTTATAACGCGGGGGTGTTCAGTATCGGCGCACTCAATCATGAAGATTACACGGACTTTACCGTATTCGACGTTCCAGCAGACCCGGAGGAAACCGTGTCCTGGGAGCTGGGTATGAAATCTGAGTGGTTGGACAAAACGCTGCGACTGAACATGGCGGCCTTTTACAATGATAACCAAAACCTGCAGATCACCGAGTTTGTTGAGGGTGTGCGCACCGTACGCAACTCAGGTGAAAACACAACCAAAGGTTTTGAGTTGGATTTCTCCGCACTGTTGCCAGCCAATTTCCGTGTGGATGGCGCATACGGCTATCATAAAACCGATCTTGAGGACCCCAACAACAACGGCCGCGATGATGGTAAACACAGCGGTAGCATGAGTCTGGTATACAGTTTACCTCTGGACTGGGCGTTCCTGGATGCGCGCTTTGATACCACCTACACCGATGCAGAACAATTTTCCACCAGCCTTTACGGCAATGCAAAATCCCGCACGCTTATGAATGCACGGCTAGGCTTGTCCGAAATTTCATTGGGCAATGCGGGTAGTATGCGCGTTGCCGTTTGGGGGCGTAATCTGCAGGACGAAGAGTACAAGGTGTACGGGGCTGACCTGGGTGTAAACCAGGGGCTGGGTTATGCGGGTAGCTCATTTGGCACCCCCAGAAGCTACGGTATAGACTTCGTATACGAGTACTAAAAAAATAGCCAGCTCACCTCAGTGTGGGCTGGCCTAAAATCAGTAAAGTGCACCCGGGGCGAAGCGCCATGAAAAAGATTTTTCTCATCGTGGCTGTGTTGCTAGGGTGTGCGTACTTACTACTACCTACAGTGGATAGCTATCAGCGCGAAGGCGAACTGAATCTGCCGCCTTTACAGGCTACAGTGAAGGTACTTCGCGATGAAGCAGGGATTCCCTACGTGTATGCCCAGTCGCTGGATGATGCACTCGTTGCCCAGGGGTTTTTGCATGCCCAGGAACGCACCTTCCAATTAGAATTGTACAAATATCTTGCCCACGGTCGCCTGGCAGAATTCATCGGCGAGGGCGGTCTTGGCAACGATCGCCTTATCCGCTTGTTGGATATCAGCGGTTTTGCCCAGGATCAGCTAGCGCACATCAGCGCTGAGGAGCGCAATTACCTGCAACGCTATCTCGATGGTGTAAATGCTTTTATCGAAGGGCGGAAAGACGAGTACCCGCTGATGTTCTCGGTAATGGGGCACACACCGGTTACGTGGACTTTGGAAGATATTCTCGCAATCCAGTATTTTCGTATCTGGAGCAGCTCGGTAAACTGGCGTCAGGAATTACTTACGCTTCAACTGATTGACAAATTTGGAGCGCAGCGTGCTCATCAGTTGCGCCCACTTACGATTAACCCTGATGACCCCGCCACAGAAAATGACTATGTGGTTGACGCTTTGGCTGCGCTTGAGCTGAGTTTTGATGACAGCCTTGTTAGCCCTTTCCAGGCGCGCTACGCCATGGGCAGTAATGCCTGGGCCAGTGATGCGAAAAAGTCTGCCAATGGCTCCCCCATTTTATCCAACGACCCGCACTTGGATGCACGCCACTTACCCGGATTCTGGTATCCCATGGGCATTATAACGCCACAACTGCGAGCTGTGGGCACGGCGTCTCCCGGTGGGCCGGGACTGGGTGTGGGGCGAAATGCCGATGTAGCCTGGGGCGCCACAAATGGCTACTCCGACATGGTGGACCTTTACATCGAAAAAATCGACCCCGCCAACCCGGGCAACTATTTGCAGGGTGAGCGCTCTATTCCCTTTGTTAAGCGCACAGAAGAATTACTTATTCGCGATAGGGATGCCGAAGGTGGGTATCGCAAAGAGGCAATGCAAATTCGGGTAACGGCGCGCGGTGCGATTATTTCCGATCACGGAATGTCGTTGGTGGAAGGCAAGGTTTTGTCCATGCGCTGGTCGGTGCCTGAATATGCGGGCCCCGATTCCGGCAACCGCGAATTACTGATTGCCAAGTCAGTGGATGAAGCGCTAACCGCTATCGGCAAAACCACTACGCCGCTAAATTATATTGTGGTGGACACTGCCGGTAATGTGGCCAGGGCTGCATCCGGTGTGGTGCCTATTCGCAGTACAGGAAATGGTCTGGTGCCCTTACAGGCAACTGACATAGACAATTGGGTGGGGCGAATTCCGCCTGAGCACATGCCCTTACAGTTAAATCCCGCCAAGGGTTGGGTGGGTTCGGCCAACCACAGGGTAACCACCGCCAAGTACCCCTATGAGTATTCCACGCACTTCGCCGGTTCGTGGCGCTATAGGCGTTTGATGGAATTGTTTGAAAAGCCTGTGGTGAGCGCCGATGATCATTGGGCTTTTAATCTGGATATAAAGAACTCCCTGGCCGAGCGTATGCTGCCCGCCATTGTTTCGGCCTTTAACCAACAACCTGAGCTCAAGCCTCTGGCCGACGAGTTGGTCAATTGGGACCTGATGGATGAGAGGGATGCCGCCGCTCCGCTGATCTTTCAGGCGGTATTGCGTCACTTTGCCTTGCAAACGTTTTCCGACGATATGGATGAACCCCTATTGTCTGCCTACCTGAAGCAAAGCTATTACTGGCAAGAGAGAGTTTTGCGCTGGTATGAACAAAACTCAAGCCCATGGTTTGACGACAAGCGCACAGCGCGGCTTGAAGCCCGCGATGACATTATCGTAAGAGCGGGACACGCTGCTCTGGCAGAGCTACGTGAAGACTGGGGCGATGATATGCCCAGTTGGAAATGGGGCGAGGCGCACACCGTCACTTTCTTCCATCCTTTTATTCCGGGCAAGGACGCCGCTCGCTGGATAGGCGGCGGCGAGCATGCTATGAGCGGCTCGGGTGAAACCCTGATGCGTGGTGTGTATATGTTTGATCAGCCCTACGAGGCCAAGATAATCGACTCAGTACGTATCATTATTGACATGGCAGATAGCGAAAAGGTTATGGCACATTTCCCGGGTGGCGTCAGCGAGCGCTGGTTTGATTCCCACAACAAAAACTTTCTCGATAGTTGGTTAAGTGGGGAAAAGCGCTACTGGTGGTTTAGCGATAAGGCCATTGCCAAACACGCAGAGTCTGAACTGTTGTTACAACCGTGACGAACCGCGCTCACGGCGTTTGGGGCGCTACCTGGGGTCGGAGCTACGACGTCTGCCGCCGTGTCGTCGTTCGGGTTTTCCACTGTCTCCGTAAAGGGTCGTGCGCAATGAGCTATGGGCACGCCTGTCTTCATCATGTTCGCGCCTAACGTCATGATGCACAAACTTACAGGTACAGTTAGCCGAGTTGCAGTTTGGCAGAGGCACACTGGGGGCATCGTCTGCCAGAAAACGTTGGTCAGTTAGGTCTTTAACGGCCTGACAGGCACTGGGGCCAAACTGGATAGACACAGAGGGAAAATCATTGGCGACAGCGAGCTTGCGTTTACCTGCAGTTGAGACCTTATGGCCTTTTCTGGGCGCTTTGGCCCGGGTCTTTTTCCTGGGGGCAGCTCGCATCTTCATTAGTACAAACACGATCACGACTGCCAATAGAATGATGACAACGACGTCCAATGGAAACTCCTTTCTACTTTATTGTGTGAGCCTCCATTGATAATAGAACCATTTTGGTTTTTACGCCAACCGTCGTTGCGACTCCGCTTAAAAAGGAAGACCTTCGTCGATATTGTGATTGGCTTCTGCCGGTGTCGCCATGTTCAGAGTATGCACGATGCCGTTTAACTCATCGCGAATAGCGGGTACATCTTCGGCTGCGGCATAAAACTGGGAATACCATTTACGCACGGTTTTGAAGGGGCCATCGGTTTTGAGTTGCATAATCTTAAGTGCAGGGCGCTTGTTGGCCCACACATTAAAGTCGGCCCCGAAAGCCACCAGAGCGCCTGCCTGCGCTTCATTGGCTGCAGCTTTGTCTTCCTCTGTTGCAACATCTGCGCTGCCGCAGAACAATACACCGTGCCAGGCTTTGCTTACACCGTCATCCACGGGTGTATTGGCAATCAATTCGTACATAGTGTTGCCGGCGAACACCTGCTTGGACAGCAGAATGCCGGGGCCTGTATACCAGGTAGAAGTGTATAGGTAGGTGTCATACAGCTGCATTTCACCGCCCTGGCGCTGAATACAAACGTGGTCTTTAAACTCATTCTCAAAGTACTCGCTGGGCGCACCATGAGTGGGTCCCAGATGTTGTACGTCAGCCATATTGTCGAGAATTTCCTGCGGGTGCACGGGCAGTTCACCCAAGTGATCCAGTTCCCAGCGTACCCACTGACTGTCATCCCATTCGGGTAGGAAGGGCGCATCGTATTCGGGTTCTGCTCCGTCCGGGTCGTACCAGGCCATCACGCATCCCATATTGTCTTTTACCGGATAGGAGCGAATGGAAGCCGATTTAGGGTAGGGGCCTTCGGAGTAGGGAATGTCGTCCACATGACCTTCAGCGCTGTAACGCCAACCGTGATAAGGACATCGAATGGAGCTGCCTTCAATCTGAAGGCCATTCTTCACCAGCATGGTGCTGGTGCTTGCGGTGATGTGTGTGCCCATATGTGCGCAATAGGCATCAAGCATTACAGGCGTGCCATCTTCTGCACGATAAAGGGCCAGATCCTGGCCAAAAAAGCGAACAGCCATGGGCCCCTCGTCCAGCTCTTTACTCTCTGCTACTACAAACCAACCCCGAGGAAAGGTGTTGGGTCCCAATCCGTACTCTGCCGCCGTTGCCATAATAAATTACCTCCAGATTCTGAATGTGTTGAGTATAGTCATTATGTGAGGTAGGGGAATTATTGCTGGGCGCTGCGGCGCAAGGAGTTAGGTCTGGCTCAATTATTTATATCCATAGCGCGATTTGGGGCTACAAATTGGTGCCTGTGTCTGTTTCCTGCTGGGTTTGAGTGGCATGGAAATGCCGCCCCAGATAGATCCCAGTGACAGCCCAAAGGCATGCTATCGCTGCACCAACTCCGGCCACCGCTGCGAGACCCAGACCCAGGCCGTGGGTTAAGGCGGTGAAAGCCCAAGCGTTTAGCATGTCACCACCGCGGTAAATAACAATATCAATCACAGGTTTTGCCTTAAAGCGAGCTTCACGGTCGACAGCGGTGAATAGCATTTCCCTGGCTGGCCGGGTAATGGCGTAATTTCCCGCGCGACGGATGACTTGAATGGCAATAACAATGCCGACGGTCGGCGCAGCTGCAAGAGTGAGCAGGCCTGCAGCAATTAACACTGGAACGGATGCCAGGGTGAACGGCAGGCCCATGTGTTTGGCAATTCTACCCGTGGCGAAGGCACCAATAACTAGGGTCATGCTGTTTACGACCAGATCCATGGTTGCCCAAATTTGTGATCGTGTTTCTCTGTCGTAATCTGCCAGTAAATTTTTCAGCTCAAAATAGACAAACGAGCCGATGGAGGTATACAGAAGAATAAAAACCCCAATGCCCAACAAAAAAGGACTCTTGATAAATTCGCTATATCCCGCGAAGGGGTTGCCGCCTATGGCGTCGCCACCGTTACGATAGCTTGCAGTCTTGAGGCGTTGCAGCAGAACAATGGTTGGGATAGTGATTGTCAGCAGTACGCTGGCAAGAAGCAGAAGTTGGTCTGTGCCTACATCCTTTGCGAGCACCGCTGCAATAGCCGGACCAACGATGCCGCCGGCGCTGGCACCCGCACCGATAAAACCAAATAGTCGCGTTGCCTGGGGGCGGGAGAAAAAATCCGCCATGAAACTCCAGAACACCGAGATATGGAACAAGCTGAAAACACTGACCCATACGTAGAAAGATTTATCCAGTAGGGTTCTGTCAGCCAGAATTTGTGTGCCGACATAAAAAAGCACAAAGCTGAGGGCAAAAAAGCCATAGACTGACGGCACCAGGCGAACAAATTTGACCCGTGCTACAGCCGCACCATACAGCGACACCGCGATTGCGCTGAAGAAAAAAGTGAAGGTCCACAACCAGCTGACTTCCGCATCGCTCCAGTCGCTGGCCATGGCGTCGCGCACTGGCCGCAGAATGTAGTAGGCGGCCATAAGAATAAGCACGAACAAAAAAGATGACAGAGTCGCCCGCACCTCTGAAGCCTCTATGTCACAGGCGCGCTGCAGTGTACGTTGAAAAAAGCTGGGCGATGATTCGTTCAAGTATTTTGCCTATAGGATTATGGCGTTGGCTGGACTTAGCTGTTGGTTAACATCCATTTGCGCAGTCGGTTCGAATCTCCGAAGGGTGTTAGTTTGCCAAACGAATTGAGCAAGATGATAGAAACCTCTTCGCCATCAATGCTGGCGCTCATAATCAGGCAGCGACCGGCCTCGTTAATGTAGCCGGTTTTGCTCAGGGCGATGTCCCAGCTTTTGTTCTTCAGCAAGCGGTTGGTGTTGCCATAGCGCAGTGGGCCGCGTTTCGAATAGGGATGAACTTCTTGGCGCGTTGTGGTGGTGGCCTGTGTAATAAGGGGGTAGCTGAGTGCTGCTGTTACCATTTTTGACAGGTCGCTTGCCGTGGCTTCATTTTTTGTATGCAATCCTGCAGGGTCAGAGAATTGGCTATCGGACATGCCCAGTGATTTTGCCTTGGTATTCATAGCGACCACAAATTTGTTCATGCCGCCGGGATAGGTACGTCCCAAAGCGGTGGCAGCCCTGTTTTCTGAAGACATGAGAGCAAGCTGCAGCATTTCTCGGCGCGACAGTGTAGCGCCATACTCCAGACGAGAACCGGTGAGCCGCACCAGGTCGCGATCTTCCTTGGTGATGGTGATTTCTTCATCCAGGCTCAGTCCACTATCTAGAATTACCATAGCGGTCATCAGCTTGGTGAGGGAAGCGATGGGGCGCACAGTGTCCACGTCTTTGCTGTAGATAATTTCGCCACTGGAGTCAGTAATCAGAGCGGACGCTGAGCGCAGTTTTGGCTCGCCGCTGAGCTCGGAAAAATGGGACTTGGTGGTTGCGGCACTGACATTGAGTATTGCGACGAAACAAAGCGCCAATGTGCAGGCGAGTCTATATAAGTGGTGATTGGACTGTCTCTGAGTCCGCTTAACCTGGTTCATGTTCGGCTCCGGCTGCAACGCGTAACAGGCCTTTGAAGGCGCGTGAGGCTGAAGATTCGCCCGATACCACACGGTGTACATCCTGGGCGATGGGCATTTCAACATTGTATTTCTCTGCCAGTGCGATAACCGCCGGTGCGCTTTTCGCCCCCTCGGCCACCATTAACATCTCATCGATAATTTCTTTCATCTCGCGCCCTTTACCCAGCTCTACGCCCACATGGCGGTTGCGGCTCTGGTCGCTGGTGCAGGTGGCGATCATGTCACCCATGCCGGCGAGCCCTGCGAATGTTTCCGCCCGTCCACCCATGGCCACACCTAGTCGAGTGACCTCGGCCAGACCTCGGGTAATAAGCGCAGAGCGAGTATTGTCGCCAGCACCCTGGCCGTCGCCCATGCCCACAGCAATGGCGATAATATTTTTCAATACACCGCCCAGTTCACAGCCGATGATGTCGTGGTTGGTGTACACGCGAAACAAGCCACTGTTAAACAGTGGTTGTAACTCCTTCATGATAATAGGGTCTTCCATGGCGATGACACTGGCGGCGGCCTGACCTGCCATAATTTCCCTGGCCAGGTTTGGCCCGGTTAATACGCCCGCAGGGTGGCCGGGTAAAACTTCGTTGATGACTTCGGTCATTCGCATGCCCGACTTTAGCTCCAGCCCTTTAGTGAGGGTGATGATGGGCACCCAGGGGCGTATATGAAGTTTGACCTCTTCCAGCACCGTGCGAAAATTGTGTGAGGGAATGCCCATGATAATAACGTCGGCTGCGGAGGCCGCTTCACTGATACTATTTGTAGCGGTCAGCTTTTCTGGCAAAGCAGCGCCGGGCAGATAGGTTTCGTTGCTGTGTTTTTCATTGATCTCAGTTACGGTGTCCGGGTTTCGTGCCCACAGCGTGACCGGTGCGTTGCGGCATACCAGTGAGGCTACCGTGGTGCCCCAGGAGCCACCGCCCATCAGGCTGACCTTCAAACTCGATTTTATTGCGGACATTTTAAGTTCCTGTTTTTATTATGTGTAGTTGCTGCTACTGAGTGCTGCGGCTGGCTGCCGCCAGAGCGCGAATAATATCCACGCGGCGCAACAATTCACGCATTTCGCGGGCCATATCTTTTCGGGCCTTGGCAACGCTTTCATCACCGCCCTCGGTGAGCTTACGGTGTTGCAGCATTTTGAACCCGTTAGCAAACAGTAATTTTCCAATAGAAGATTCGCTGCTAATTCTGCGTTGCAGGTAGGCCTGATGACCAAGGCGCAGAGCGTCGGAAACACAGGTGTCTTTTTCGAGTGTCTCGCCGGCGTCCATTCTCGCCACCAGATCTACGACAATAGAGTAGGCTTCTGCATAGGTTAGCAGTGTGGCATGCGAAACCAGGGGGAACATTGAGTTCAGTAGTTGCAAAGCACCCACCGATCCCTGACTCATGAGAGCGTGCCAATTACTGTCGTAGCGATCCAGATCGGTTCGAATTTCTTGCTGAAACTCTTCACTGGGCGCGTAGAAAAATTCAAACTTGAATAAGTCGCGTAAATACTCGACCTCGGCCCAAAAAGCATCCAGTGCTTCTACACCTTCTGTTTCGCTGGCTTTTACCAGTGCCAGTTCGATGATGGCCTTGTTCACGAAAAAGTGGATGATGGTGTTGCGGTAGTAGCTGGCGACCGGGTGTTGTTCCAGGGCGATACCGTAGATGATTTCCGGGCCCTGGTCATAACGCGTGACAACGCCTTCGTCTATCATGATGCCCAGCAAGCCATCTATATGGTCTGCATAGTCACGGTCAAAGTCACTGGAAATGCGCAGGTCTCTGGCCTCGGCCCATTTTAGCAATGCGCGCAAGTCATTGATAACTTCAGCTTCAGTAAGGGCCTTGGGGGCAGCGCCCAGAAGACTCATAGTTACCAGGGAGGGGAACGTTATGGGGGTGACATTGTTTGCTTCAACGGCAATTTCAAAGGCTATTTTTGACAGAGCCAGACTGTCATCCGGGTCTGGTGCCCGCTCCAGCACTACGGGTTTTCCAATATCCATGTAGACCTTACCCATGGGCTTGGCCAGGCTGCGGATATACCCGATAAACCAGCTTAGCGATTCGGCGCCCTTGCCGCGGCCAGTTTGCTCCGTGGCATATTCTTCGACATCCCGAATCAGATCGTAGCTTATAGAGATTGGAATAATGTGGATGTTTCGTGCATCGGTGGTGTGGCAGGCCTCAAGCACATATTTGAGCAAGCCGTAGCGTGGAGGCATCAGCTTGCCCATACGTGACCGGGTGCCTTCAAAGGCCCAGTTCATGGGAAAACGCTTCTCCATGAGATAGCCGATATAATGCCGCAAGGTTAGTTTGTATAAGGTGTTGTCCTGAAAACTGCGGCGTATGAAAATAGCTCCAGCCCGACGTAGCATATATCCCAATCCGGCGAAGGCCATGTTGGCGCCTCCAAACATATGCGGCATGGGAAAATCATTTTCGTAGAGAACTTTTGGGATCACCATGCCGTCGAGGTAGGTTTTGTGGGTCCAGAGCAACATGGCGGGGTGGTCGCGAACAATTTGGCGCATTTCCTCCACGTCGGACTGGCGGTAAACAATTTTGTCTTCATAACCCAGGCCCAGGCAGAAACTGTTGAAGCGCGCGTAGAAGTCCAGCCAGAAGGTACTGGGAATGGAAATCATTTCCTTCATATAGGTGGACGCTTCCTTGACGATGTCCTCTCTTTTGGCGTTTTTCTCAACGGCAATTTCACGCACAGCACTGCGATAAGCGGGGCTGGTTTTTAAATGCTCCGCCACGAAGCGAGGCACTTTGTAGCGCCCACCGTGCAGTCGTCGCTCGGAAATATCCAGTACCAGTGCTGCTTGGCGTGCGACAAAAGCGGCGAACCGATCTGAGTTATCTTCATCCTGCTTCTCTTGATGCTTAAAGCGTTGTAGAAGATTGGCTCTGGAGTCTGGCTGTCCACTTATAAGATGGAGCCGGTCGGGGTGTTGTTGCAAAATTTTTCGCCCGCGTCGTGCGCTGGGACGGCGCGGGTCACCAAACAATAAATTGCGGATACTGGGGCCAGAGTCGATGCTCTCCTGCGATGGAGACCATGCAATACGCAGTGGTGCAATAATGGCATTTTCGGATGCGTCCAGTTGGCCTTGTAAGGCCGAGCTGTCTATGCCTTTGCGGTCATCGTTTAGGGAGACAATCAATTGTTCGGCGGGAGGTTGGTCTGGGTTATCGGGTGAGTGGCGCTCAATCCATTGCTCTAGCAAATTTTGCTCGAAGCGGTTTCTGGCGTCGAGGATAAAGACCACCCCCCCGGAGCTGTCGTTGGGCCATGGGTTGGCTCTAAATTGTTCTTCCAGTTCGGCCTGCATCAGGATTTTTTAGCTTTAGTTTTTGGTGCAGTTTTACTTTTCAGTTTTGGCCTGACTTTGGTCTTTGCTTTGGGTTTGGGTTTGGGTTTTGTTACAGCCTTTGTCTTTGCCTTCGGTGCGGTCTTGGTTTTCGCCTTAGCCTTGGTTTTGGTTTTTGTCCGGGTGGATGCAGATGCCTTTTCAGTCGGTTGCCCCAGAGTTTTCAAAAACATATTGCGCACTTCGCGTACATGATCATTAATCGTCTCGGCCTTCCAGCTGCCAGTGTCCACCGGTGGTAATACTTCTACATCCACAGTGGCGGGTCTGTATACGAAATCTCCCTTGGGGGCAACGTCACCCGCGTTGCGAATAACAATGGGAATAATCGGTACGCCAGCTTGTATAGCCAGGTGAAAGGCACCTTTTTTGAAGGTAGTAAGCTTTGGTGAGATAGTTCGGGTGCCCTCGGGCGCCAACACCACAGATTTGCCTTCTTTTTTCATCACATCCACAAGCGGCTTCATCGCTTTGATTGCGCTTTTTGCGTCGCCCCTGTCAATCAGAACCACACCACCCATCTCCATGACAGTGCCTATCAAGGGCATTTTTTTGATTTCCTTTTTACCCACACCGGCAATGTCACGGCGCAATAACTGTGCGCAAATAACCACATCGGCCTTACTTTGGTGGTTGAATACAAATACGGCTGGGCGTTGTTCCCATAGGTGCTCTTCACCAACTACATTCAGGTCCAGGCCGATAAGAGCACCGGCGGTGTCTGCAAACAAAGAGAATGAGAAGTTCTGCGAAGCGCGGCGGGAACCAGTGAGGGCCAAAATGGGTAAGCCAGCGGCGAAGCTGGAAACCAGACTGGCAGTTGCAGCGACGGACCGGATAAATTGATTAACGGTGGGCCTACCACGGCTGCCGAATTTGGCTACTGGCCATCGGTTGTGTCGCGCTATCCGATCAAGTTTGGAGTTGGGGTTGAGTACCTTCGGGTGCCCAACACGCTCCAATAATTGCAGATCGTCGTGGCTGTCAGAGTAGAAAAAACTGTTATCAAGATCGGCATTGTACTGTTTGGCCAATTCTTCTGCGGCGGTGACCTTACCTTGACCGAAGCAAGTGGGTCGCACCACCCCGCCGGTAAATTTGTCGTCTTCTACCTCAAGGTAGGTGCACATCACGTGCTCTATGCCCATGTCTCTGGCTGCCGGCTCTACTTGGTAAGGTGTTGCCGAGGAGATAACACCAACTGTGTGTCCTTTTGCCAAGTGGGCATCTACAAGGGCGCGTGACTCGGGGTAAATAAGGCGGGAAATTTGCTTAACATAAAGCTCTTCCCCAAGGTCGACATAGGTTTGTTCTTCGGTTCCGCGCATGAGTTGCGCATTGACTACCATCATGCCGGAAAAGCCGAGGTTGCCCATGCCAAAATTGGTCATGGCGGTGGTCAAATCGACAAAATCCCGGACTGAGAGATCTCCACGCTTTAATTGTTCTTTGATAAAAACGATGGCCGAAAAGCCCGCGATGATGGTGCCGTCAAAATCGAAAATAGCGGCAACTTCGGGACCCTCTGGAGAGGCTTCGATGTCGCTGAGCAATTGCTTGATACTAGCCATTCTAATTTCCCCTTATTATTGAGGGGAAGCATAGCGCATTCTTGGGGTCTTGGTGTAGGGC
>JADGEN010000139.1:6132-6619 GCA_016744355.1 Halieaceae bacterium | reverse complement strand
ATGAAACTGAAGTGCTTAAAGCTGCCAATGCCACCGAGTATGGTCTTGGGTCTTACGTTTATACCCGTGACATCGAGCGTGTTTGGAAGTGTATCGATGGCCTTGAATATGGAATGGTGGCCATCAACAGCGTAAAGATGACAGGAGATCCCGTTCCATTTGGGGGAGTGAAACAGTCTGGGTTGGGTCGCGAAGGCTCGAGTCAGGGCATGGATGAATATACCGAAAGCAAATACATCTGCATGGGCACATTGCCTTTGTAGTTTAGGTAAGAGGATGTCCCGAATTCTGTGTAACGCTCTATCATTAAACCCAAACACGGATGAGGGCAATTTCCCTATTGCTAACCCAGTGATTTTTCGAGGGGATTATCGATGCGTAGTAAGTTCTGCCATGCTGCACCGCATCCGTAACCCGGCACATCATGACCGCTAGGTTCAGAGCGGTATTAGGGCTAATCCGCTTTAATAGACCCATAGGCACCTGC
>JADGEN010000139.1:0-6122 GCA_016744355.1 Halieaceae bacterium | reverse complement strand
TGCTATGGCCCACTCTTGGGGCCTTATGGATAGCCGCTGAAGGCATTCCCAATTATTTTCTCTTGGCCATTTTTATAGCGGGCACATTTTTGATGCGCTCGGCTGGCTGCATAATTAATGACATAGCGGATCGAAATGTAGATGGTGCTGTGGCGCGCACCCAAGGCCGTCCATTGGTTACCGGCGCGTTGACAATTTGTGAGGCAGCAGCGCTCTTTCTGGGGTTTTGTCTCGCTGCGTTTGTATTAGTGCTGTTCACTAATACGCTAACTATAGCGCTTTCGCTCGGCGCTGTTTTGATAGCCTCGGTCTATCCCTTCGCCAAACGCTACACTGACCTGCCACAATTGGTATTGGGGGCTGCATTTTCCTTCGGTATCCCCATGGCATTCTCAGCCGTGCGCGAAGAATTACCCTCAGCGTTGTGGCTCCTGTTTTTTGGCAACCTTCTGTGGACCGTTGCCTACGATACTCAGTATGCTATGGCGGACAGGGAGGACGACATCAAGATTGGTATTAAATCCAGTGCTATTTTATTCGGCGATGCCGATCGTCTGATTATTGGCATACTACAGGGCCTGTCTCTACTGACTATGTTCATGGCCGGGCGGGGCTTCGAGCTCGGCCCAACGTATAATCTGTCTTTGCTAATGGCTGCGGGCTTGTTCATCTACCAGCAATACCTAATCAAGAATAGAGAAGTCGATGCCTGTTTCAATGCATTCAAACACAACAATTGGGTAGGCCTCGTTATCTTTGTGGGTGTGGTACTTCACTATCAACTAGTCTCCACTGTTAAATAACAGCATTGGTATTATTACTGCGCTCAATTCATACATAGGCTATGAAAAAGCATCATACCTGGCACAAAAATCCCTACAGTCAGGTGAAAGTGTGATTGAACTCATTCTTCAAGAAGGGGGGTGAGTGAGCAGGAATTACAGAAAATTCTTAATCCTGTCTCGTTGGTTTCACCCCATGAATAAAGTAATGAATTAGTAAGACTATAAAGCAGATTGAGCATGCTTGTATTTTCAGGGTGTCTATTTATTAGTGGGCAGAACCAGACTAAAGTGTATTCAATCGAGTTTTCTTCCCCTGTACTAACCAGTATTCATCCGTCTGTTTATTGCGAGTAGATCGTCTACAAAGGCTACGGCAGGCTTCGACAACGATTTGGGTTGTCTACTGATTAGTGCATGTGGAGAATCGTAGTTGAGTGAAGGTGCCTTGAGCCCGTGCAGCTGCCCCTTTTCAACCCAGGGCGCTGCATAGCGAATAGGAAGATATCCCAGATAGCCGCCGCTCAGAAGCAGCGCGAGCTGTGCTTCCAGATTATTGACGACGGCCCGTCTATTTTTACTACCGAGGCGTTCACAATCATCGATAGCACCGTAACCACGTGCACTGATGGAAAACTCAGATAGTTCATCCGCGAGAATGGTCTTGCGGTTTCCGAACAGCGGGTGGCCAATGCCGCAAAATATTGCATGCGCTTCCTGATAAAGGGGGTAGATCTTCAGGCCACTATAATGAGTGGCGAAAGGACCTATGGCTAGATCATACTGCCCTTCTATTACGGATTTTTCTAGCTCTTTACGCGACTTGATATGCAAATTGATTTGGACGTAATTTTCTCTGTCGTTAAATTTTCGTATAGTATCTGTGATCAGAGTGCTGTATGCACCAGTAATGGTGTCCACCATGCCGATCTGTAATTTTCCCGCTAGTTTTTTGTTTAGGTTCTGTGACAGGTGAGAGAAACGCTCCATCGAATTGGTAAGTGCCACTGCTTCTTTAAAGACAAAATCACCCTCGTCTGTCAGTTTAAATCCGGCTCGGCCCCGTTGGCAGAGTCGAATCCCCAGGCGAGATTCGAGTGACTTCATATGCGAGCTTATGGTTGCCAGCCCAATATTAAGTTCTGCCTGGGCAGCAGAATAGCCACCACAGCGTACAACCGTGATGAAGACATGCAGCCAACGAAGATCGATATCTGAGACTCGGCCAATAGACATAGTGAGTACCTGGTTGTTGTTCTACAGCGCTCTAGTAGAAAGAGTTACTATGATTGATATTTAAGTTAATTATCGTAAATTATGATTTTTAGTCAAGTAAGTGGTCGTTATAGTTTCTTAACTATCATGGATTTAATCCGACCTGGTACACAACTGGAGATATTCCACCCCTCTAATGGACACTATTGTAGAAAACTATCTGAAACGCTACAGCGTATCAAAATCAACGCATCACTTCCTCAATCAAGATCAGCGGATGCTGGTCGGCGGGCAATGGGTTTCCGTTGCCGAGCGAGATGGCCACGACGTTCACGAGTTCTCCACTGGCGGTGTAATAACCCAGATACCAAGAGGAACAGCTCAGGATGTTGACTTGGCTGTAAAGGCTGCACGCTATCAATTAGAAGAGGGTGAGTGGTCGCAATACACACCCCTGGAACGGGAGAGGTTGATTCACAGATTGGCTGACGTGGTGGAGGCCCATCTCGAAGAACTGGCTGAGATAGAATCGATAGATACCGGTAAATCGGTTGTTTTTGCTCGGGAAGTAGATGTTCAGGGCGCCATTGACACGTTCCGCTATTTTGCTGGCTGGGCAAGCAAAATACATGGTCGCACCGTGACGCCGTCTTCCCTTTCCGGAGAGTACCTTGCCTATACTACGCGTGAGCCCATAGGTGTGGTTGGTAGTATCATTCCCTGGAATTTTCCGCTGCAGACGCTGGTCTGGAAGTTAGCGGCGACGTTGGCTACTGGCTGTACTTCAGTGATCAAGCCTGCCGAGCTAACATCCCTGTCGGCGCTGAGGCTGGCTGAACTGCTTGCTGTAGCGGGAATTCCCGAAGGCGTTGTCAACATCGTTACTGGAGAGGGGGCGACAGTAGGACAGGCTCTGGCGAGCCACCCGGGTGTTGATAAAGTTACCTTTACGGGGTCTACCTCTGTGGGAAAATTGGTGGGTGCAGCAACGTTGGATAATATGACGCGCGCAACTTTGGAACTGGGTGGTAAGTCACCGGTACTTGTTATGGAAGATGCGAATTTGAAGCAGGCTGCCGAAGCAGTTGCTAACGGTGTCTTTTTTAATTCGGGCCAGATATGTGATGCTGGCTCCCGCGCATATATTCACAAGAGCGTGTATCGAGAGTTTCTTGATGAACTCGCAGCCTATGCCAATACTCTCAATGTTGCCCCGGGCCTGGATCCAGAATGCTATATTGGCCCCCAGGTTGGCAGAGCTCAATACGAGAGAGTAGTTTCCTATATTAGAAAAGGGCTGGAGGAAGGTGCAGAATTAGTATGTGGTGGTGTGCCCAAAGCCGGGAATGGCATCTTCGTTGAGCCTACTGTGTTTGCAAACTGCACGAATGACATGATCATTATGCAGGAGGAAATTTTCGGCCCTGTATTGGCAACGGCTAGCTTTGATACTGACGAGGAGGCAATTACATTAGCTAACGACTCTATCTATGGGCTTTCTTCTGCCATTTACTGTAATGATCTGAGCCGCGTGCATAAGCTGATTCCCAAAATTAGAGCGGGCACGGTATCAGTAAATGCCCAAGGGTTACTTGACCCGGCCATACCGTTTGGCGGGTACAAGCAGTCAGGTATTGGTAAGGATCTTGGGGCGGAGCAACTCGACTATTTTCTAGAGACCAAGTCGGTGCTAATAGCGTTGAGTTAGCGCCTTTGGAATCGTGCTTTACTTCCACATCTGGCAAGAGGAGTAGTGTCGTGCCGGAAAATTATATAACACCAGTAGGGATGCCAAAATGACGACATTGATGGGACGCGACAGGAGGCTATTCGGCGGTAACCTCTGGCAGCTTAGTGCCATCAGCATTGCGATATTTATTAGTTGGCAGGGCATTATGGGGCTGCCGATACTGATAGGTACCTATATTGACGGATATGGCTTTAGCCCTAATCGTGGCGGCTTGCTAGGCACTGCAGAAATTTTCACCTTATCTATAGTAGCCATACTTCTGGCAGCGAGAATCGCCGTCTGGTCGAAGGCTAGGGTGGCATTGATTGGCCTATTTCTGATAGTGACTGGGCAGGCCTTTTCGGCTCTTGTAGATAGCTTTTACCCGGTGCTATTGACACGAATTTTGGTGGGGTTCGGTGCTGGTCTGATGTACGGAGCAGCCTGTGCATCTATTGCTGGTCTCGCTGGGGGCGAGCGGCTATATGCCTGGGGCACATCGATGTCACAGATTTTAACTGCGGTCATGTTAGCAGGCCTACCAATTGCAGCGATTACGTTTGGTAGTTGGGGCGTGTTCGCGGCCCTTGCAGTACTAGGCCTTGTTTTTGGTCCATTTCTTTTGCGCCTGCCAGATTTTAAACCAGGGGATATTGTAGATGAGCAGCAAGTTGGGAAGGTGGCCTCTCCTGTATTACTGACGCTTCTCTTTATGGGTATTTCCTTATTCAATCTCGCAATTGGCATGATATGGGCATTTACCGAACGCCGTGCTGAAGAGCTTGGTTTGGGCGCCGGTGAGGTGGGCGTATTGCTTGCTATGTTGCCCCTGGGTGGCATAGGGGGGTCTATGCTTGCAGGAATTGTGGGCGCGCGATTTGGACGTTTACCACCGCTTATACTTGGGATGTCAGCCTGCATGGCTGCCTGCTTCTTGATTGCGCTGGGTCCTCCTAAGCCTCTATTGTTTGCAGCTATTTTTGCTTTGGGCGCCTTCGAGCTGTTCTGTTTCCCCTTTCTGATTTCGACAGCAGCCGCTCTGGATGTCACTGGGAAACTGGCGACACTCGCTGGTGGTATTTCGATTCTGGCTTATTCTCTTGGGCCAGGGCTGGGTGGGTTCATCTCAAGTGATTCATCTGCAGTGGCAGTTTGTATCGCGGCAGGAGTGCTCTGCGTGGTTGCGGCCTTGGCTTTACTACCCATAGGCCGGATTTTAGACCGGGAAGAATGACGATACGAACTCAATTCGCTTATGAAATCTGACGGGTGGAAGCTCTTCTCACGTTGGCACGAAGCGATTGCTCCAGTGCTGAGCTGTCAACGGCAGACGCAATTTCCCAAGCTTTTAATGAAAGCATTGGGCTCTATAGTAGCCTCTGATGAACCCTTGCTGCTTATTGTTTTAAGCGGCAAGCAAGACCCTTACTTGATTTATGAGTATAAACCCGATCAGGTGGAACAGGAGAAGTACCATGAGTATCTCAATGCCTATTACTTGCTAGATCCTTGCTATCGAGCTTTCAAGGAAAAGAATTTTACAGGGTATTACTACTTTGATGATTTGGCCCCGGATGGGTTTTCCGGCTCAGAAATATATCAGAGTTACTTCAAGAAAAACTATCGGGATGAAATAGGTTTTATTTTTAGCCTCGGAAATGGGGGGTATGCGAGCTTGTGTGCCTCCCGGGTTCAGGGGGCTAAGTTCTCCAAGCTAGAGAAAGATTTTTATCACTCGATTAGTCCTGTTGTTGTCGAGCTTCTCACAAAGCATTTGGAGTGCTTGGAATACGGGCAAGATCACAAGAAGCTCGCAAAATTAGAGAGAATGGAGTTAATACTAGACAGCTATGGAAGCAGGGTGCTGAGCGAGAAAGAATATAAAGTAATGCAACTGATACTCCGAGGCTATTCTATGAAGGCTATGGCCACTATTCTGCATCGCTCCATCGATACCATCAAAAAGCATCACCGCTCTTTATACGATAAGCTCGGTGTTTCGACGCAGAGAGAATTGATACCGAAATTTATTCATATTCTGGAGGATTCGTTGAATACGGGTGAGCACTTCGAAAGTGATGGTCTGGAAGTATATTTGTCCAAAAAAATATTTAGCGAGGGAGTAGCTCCAGATGACTGAATGCTCACAAATGTGATTCGAGTAACTGCCCGAAGCCGTGAATGGATTGTTTGAGGCCTCCTTGTCTCATTAGTGCCCAGAACATACATTGATTGCTACTCAATACAGGTTTACCCAGTTCTGCCTCTAGCGAATCAATACACTCTACCGCGCGCAGAGCCGTACAAGACAAAAATAAAGCATCAGCCTCTTCTACACAAGCTTCGAGGGCGGCCCTTCGAATGGAGGAGGGTCGTACCCGGGCGATATCTACGTC
>JADGEN010000138.1 GCA_016744355.1 Halieaceae bacterium | reverse complement strand
ACGATACCCAGCACCAAAATAAAGCCGAAGATGCTAATCATGTTCAAACTGGCGCCAATATAGGTGGTGTTGAGAATTGCCATGGCTCCCAGGAAGCAAACGGGAATACCCAGCATTACCCAGAACGCCAGCTTAATTTCAAGAAACAAAGCGAGGATGATAAAAACCAGTAGCGCTCCCATCGCCAGGTTTCTTAACATCATGCCTAGGCGACCATTGAGGTAATAGGTGAGGTCAGCCCAGATATAGAGTTCTACTCCGGGGGGCAGTTCAGCATTTTTTCCTTCAATATAGGCTTTTGCTACATCGGCTGTATCGACGATATCTTGTTCGCCCATGGCAAAAAGGTCTATACCCAGTGAGTATTTTCCATCGAACAGGGAGAACCCTTCGCCATCGACAAAACCATCGTTGACGTTGGCAATATCGCCCAGTAGCAATCGTGTTCCATCGGGCCAGGTTTTGAGTATGATGGTCTCAAAATCTTGTTGCACATAGGCTTGCCCCATCGTTCTCAACATAATGTCGCCGTTTTGGGTTTGTACGGAACCCGCGGGGAGGTCTATTGATGACGTTGCTATGGTGTTGGCTACACCTGCCAGAGTGAGGTGGTATTCGCGCAGCTTCTGCTCCGATATTTCAATGGCTATTTCGTAATCACGCGCGCCGACAATAGTTGCGGCCGACACTTCAGGGTGAGTGAGCAATTCGCGCCTCACTTCATCCGCCAGGACCTTCATGCTTTGTTCGCTAAGGTCGCCAGAAATCTGCACGGTTAGGGCTGGGAATTGCAACTGGGGCTGTTGAATGATGGGTTTTTCAGCCTCTTCGGGGAATTGCTGGATTGCATCTATTCGAACTTTGATGTCGTCCAGAAGCTCGGCCACATCAACGCCGTCCTGGGGCTCAATGCCTATACGGGCAAGCGATTCATAAGCGTCGGATTCCACCCGCTTTATGCCGTCTACGTCGTTTATGGCTTCCTCAATTTTTAGAACAATCCCTTTCTCAACTTCTTCCGGGGCGGCTCCGGGGTACGCCATGGAGATAAATATGTAGCGTAGGTCAACTGCGGGAAACAAAGAGCGCTGAATTGAGAATGCCGAGGCGAGACCGACGGTCATAATGACCACCATGAGGAGGTTTGCCGCCACCGGGTTATTGGCAAACCAGGCGATGATGCCTTTGCGTTGGGGTTGGTTCACTGAGCGATTTCCAGCGCTGTTACATTTTCACTAGTACGACGCGAAACAATGTTCACCGACGCGCCGATCATAGTTGAGTCTAGTGTCGTCAGTGACACCAGTTCACCATCATTCAGTCCGGCACTGACATAAATTTTATCGCCTCCTGTACGCAGGATAGTGACTTTCCTATTTTTTAACTTCATATTTTCGTCGACTACCCATAGTAAGTTTCCAGGACGCAGAATATGTCGGGGGAGAGCGATCAGCCCTGGCATTTTTTTCCCGCGAATACTGGCATTTACGAAAGTTCCGATGCGCAGGGGCGGAGATTGGCTGTCTGGACTCAGCCCGTAGGGGTCCTCGATGCGCACTACGGTGTATAAGACACGAGAACGTTCGTCAAAAACGCCCTCAGTACGCTCCAGTTTTGCAGACCAGTGGGTTACTTCGCCGGCAACATCGGTGTACAGCTCAACTCCGGGCTCATCATTTTGGTAGCCTTCAACCCCGGGCAGATCCAGATAGGCCAGTTTGCTTTGCGGTATAGCGAGTCTAACCTCGGCAGAGTCAACAGAAAATAATTCAGCTAGTGGGCTTCCTGTTGATACAAACTGTCCAAGATCGCTCTGTTTGCTACGTATTAGCGCGTCATAAGGCGCAGTAATGGTAGTTCGGTCAAAGTTGTCCCGGGCGGTACTCAAGTCGGCATCTGCTGCCAACACCTGTGCCTGAGCCAGTTCAAGTTGGGGGACACGTAGATAGAGATCTTTCGCCTGCTGGCTGCGTTGACTGCCTTTTGGGAGTTTATTCCATTCTTGCCGGGCTACCTGGGCGCGGCCCTTTTCCTGAGCGAGGTTGCTGGTTGCCGAAGCGAGGGCCGCTTGAGCTCGCAAGAGGTTGGTTTGATAGTCCCGCGGATCTATGCGAAGCAGTACATCGCCTTTGCGTAAAAAACTACCCACATTAAAGTTATCTGATACTTCTATAATGCGTCCTTTTACTTCTGAAATAATAGCTGTCTGGCGCACCGGGGTTACGGTGCCTTGCGCCTGAACAGGAATGGAAATTTCTTCGCGTAACGCCTCTATGACATCGACGGTAACCACATGCTCCTTTGGCTCAGCGAGTTTAGAAGGGGGCCTGTTGATATACATTATTGTTGCAATTACGGCGGCCGCGCCCAGCATAGCGAAGGACAAAAGCAGCTGCTTTGAAGAGTTTTTCACAGTTATCAGCCTGATGAGCCTGGCGTCGCAAACTCGGATGCCAGTGGATGCAAATAAATTCAGGGTGCATTTATATCACAAGGGGGCAGGGTATCACTGTGAAATAGTTGTAATGCCACGGAAGCCCGGAGAGCTTCCGTGGTGAATGGCGCATTAACGCGCTTTGAATTACTCAGGCTTGTCTATATGTAAATCCATTTGTGGGTAGGGAATGCTTAATCCCGCTTCATCAAACTTGAGTTTTACGGTTTCGGTGGTATCCCAGTAAACGCCCCAGTAGTCCGCCGCATTAACCCAAGGGCGCACCAGGAAGTTAACACTGGAGTCAGCGAGCTCACCCACCACAATAACCGGCGCAGGTTCAGCCAATACGCGGTCGTCCGCTGCAATGATTTCCTCGAGAAGCGCTTTGGCCTTGCGAATGTCGTCATCGTAGGAAATGCCAAATACCATATCCACACGACGGGTTGGCCTGGCGGAGAAGTTGGTGATATTTCCGCCCATAATACCGCCGTTGGGAACTATGATTTCCTTGTTGTCCGGGGTGGTCATGGTTGTGGTGAAAATAGTGATGTTGTCTATGACCCCTGTGGCGCCACCTGCTTCTACAAAATCACCCTTGGAAAAAGGCCGAAAGATAATAATTAAAACGCCCGATGCAAAGTTTGACAGAGAGCTTTGCAGTGACAAGCCAATGGCCAGTCCAGCTGCACCCAGCAGAGCAATGAGTGAGGTAGTGTCGATGCCAAGTTGGCTGAGAGCGGCAATGATCACAAACAGCAGTAGCACCCATCTCACAATGGAGCAGACAAAACGCACCAGCATCTCGTCAACTTCCTGAGACCGCATTAATCTGCCGACCACGCCGACAATTAAACCCACAACCATGCGACCGATATAAAAAATGGCCAGCGCGATAATGATTTTAATGCCCCAGGGGACGATAATGTTGTTTAGTAGTTCAGTTGTATCGATATTGTCCAGCATGATCCCTAATCCATTGGTTTTTGGTCTGAACTGTCAATATAACCAACACCACGGAATCTGCAAGCACAAATATGATTGTGTTGCGGGCGCGCCTGCAGCGGCGACTGTGATTGTTACTCAGCCACAGCTAGCTGCGGCTCATCATCATTGATTACCTTCACTTTGAGGCCACTCGCTGCTTTTGGCAGATTGCTTGCCAAAATCGCAATACCTGATTTGAGCGCACTTTCTTTCACCAGAATTTCGAGCTTGCCCTGATCATTAACGCGCTGCCCAATGGGCGAGACCTCCACACTTCGCAGGCGCCCGTTTTCTATCGCAAAGACGCGTTTGTTGTTATATACACTCTGTAGAGGTAAAGCGATAACACGCTCCACGGCCGGCATCAGAATAGTGAGTTCCACCGCCCTACCCAGCTCCAGCATGCCGTCAGGGTCAGCTACGGTGAACAATCCATCCACACCGGATTTCCCACGACTCACTTCGCTGGCCAACTGGGTCAGGGTAGCAAAGAGTTGCTGCCCATTAATCGAGGCATCAACAGATTCACCGTGCTGCAGTGCTTCCTTCATGATGTCGATGGCGGAGGAGGGGATAGATACCCGCACCTGCAGGGCATTACTGTCATAAAGTGATAGTAAAATCTGGCTCAGCTGTACCCGATCGCCAGGAGAGACCACAAGGCTGGAAACTCTGCCCTCGAAAGGTGCGCGAATTTCCGTGCGCTGCAGGTTGATCTTCTGATTATCCAATCTGGCCGAATTACGACTGACTGCGGCTTCGGCCTGATACTGGCGGTGCGGGTTGTTGTCTACTTGTGCCTGTTGTCTGGCCAACTCGATTCCCTGCCTGGAGACTTCCCGCTGAGTGTCTTCAAGTTTTTCTGTGGCGATGAGCTGTTTGCTGTTTAGTGTTTGTAGCCGGTCGGCTTTGGCTTTGGTTAAGTCGTGTAGTTTTTGCATGTGGCCTAAGACTTCGCGGTCTGTTTTGATATCGCGAAGCACAAGCTGTAGTTGTGCCTGGCTGTCTTCAAAGTCAGCGCTACGTTGTTGCAACAGCAATTCTTGTTCTGCGCTGTCCAGGGAGACTAAAAGTTGCCCTTGTGCTACCTGCTGGCCTTCAGCAACATGCAGTGCGGTCACCTCGGCCGAGATAGCTGCACTGAGTTTGGCGTGCCTGGGTGTTTCAACACGCCCGAATAGGGCTAATTCGGGAGACAGGGTTTGCGTCTTTGTGATAGCGCGTGACACCGGCCAGCTCTTTTCGTCCAACACACCGGGGTCATGCTGTGGAGCAGTCGCCATTATGGTGCCAGTGGAAATAAGACAAGCTCCCACAAGCGCCGCCAGTATTCTGTTCTTTTTACTGATTTTACTAAGCACGCCTTGCAGGCGAGGGGTCAGTCTAGTGATTGTTTGCATAGTCTACTCCGGGGGCGGTGTTTGGTGCACTGACCTTTGTTTCTACCTCAGCTGTTTTTCTGCGACCGGAGATGCTCTCCAAAATCGACAGAATTGCAGGGATTGTGAATAGAATTAATGTAGTGCCATAGAGCAGGCCAAAGCAGATGACTACCGCTAGCGGCGCCATGGCCTCTCCCATGGGGGAGCTCTCGAGCATCATTGGGGCAAGGCCGAACGCTGTTGTGAGCGATGTGAGAATAACGGGCCGCAGTCTTGCGTGGCAGGCTTTGTACAGAGCTTCATTTGCCGCAAGCCCACTCTCCCGATTTTCCTTAAAGCAGGTAATTAGAATAATGGAGTCATTTACGATTACCCCGGTGAGCGTAAACAAACCCATAATAGCCAGCGCACCCAGATTGAGGTCCATAAACTGTAAGCCCGCAATGGCCCCTGTAAGACCCAGGGGAATGGCGAGCATGACAGCTAGAGGCCATGACCAGGAAGCGAATACCCAGGCCAGAATCAGGTAGATTAATGCAAGACCGATGAGCGCACCGATGAGCATATCTGTGAGTACCTCGGCCTCTTCCGCTGAACGTTCTCCCAGACCATATTTGACACCGTATCGCTGGCTGATTTCGGGTATTACATCGTTTTCCAGGTCGGTGATAACAGCCATGGGTGTGTTGATCTTACGATCAACATTGCCAAATACGTTAATAACTTTCTGCCCGTTGCGATGGTTAACCCGTTCGATGCCGCGGCGGGCTCCCAAGTTGGCGACACTGGCCAGTGGCAGGACTTCCCCTGAGGGTGTGACAATGGGAAAGCGCCGGATAGTGGACAAATCGCTGCGCTCAGCTTCTGGCAGTGAGACTCTCACCTCCAGTTCACTGTCATTCTCGGTAAATAGTTGCACCCTGAAGCCTTCAAAAGCGGCGTGCAGTTGACGGCCTATTTCCGCCGTACTGAGTCCGGCTGCCCGGCCCTGGGTTGTGAGGCTGAATATCCACTGCTCCTTTCCATAGGGCAGGTCGTCAAAGACGTTGTTGACTCCAGGGTACGAAGCCAGCTTAGCTGCCAGGTCTTCTGCTGCAGCTTTTAGTGTTGTTACATCAGCCCCGCTAAAGTACAGCTGCATATCGGGATAGCTGTCGTCACCGCCTTCAAACTGCAGGATTTCCACTTTGGGACTGAGCGGAATTTTAGCCTGCCAGGCGGAGGAAAATTCAGCCAGCGTGACTTCGCGCTTATCGGGCGCTGTTAACTCAACCCATAGCGTTGCATACTGCGACCCCGTTCTGGACTGTTGCTCCAGTCGCGCCCAGTTCAGCTGTCGGGCCTGAGTGACCACTACATCTCCCCCGAATTCAGCGTTGGTGTCGATTACGGCCTGCTCCATTTTCTGTAGGAACTCTTCTTTTTCCCGCTCGGTAGCTTCCGCCGAAAATTGCATATAGGCCTCGGCAAATTCGAAATCTATATTCAGGTTGAGTTCCGGCTTAACCCGCCCGCTAACCAATAACGACATGGATATAATAAACGCGCCTATCGCTATCGTCATGACCGCACGTCGGTTATTGAGCGCGCGCTCGAGCATGGGCATAAACCAATTGTCCCTGAAGCTTGAAAAGCCCTGATCAAATTTTTGTCGAAAGGCACTGGGTTTATGATTCTGGATCTGACGGAAACTGTGACGAAGATGGCCAGGCATAATTAAAAAGCACTCGATGAGAGAGGCAATTATCACGCAGGCCATGAGCATGGGGATTTCGTTAATCGCGGGCTCATCCATAACGATGAGCGGTAAAAAAGCCGCCAGTGTAGTCAGTGAAGATGCCATTACCGGGGTGAACATTCGATGCGCGCCCAAAGCGGCAGCCTCTTCAGGGGACTTGCCCTCCTGGAATTGTGACAGGGCGTGCTCACCCACCACGATGGCGTCATCTACCACGATACCCAGAGCCATAACCATGCCGATGAGGCTGAAGATATTGATTGACCCGCCAAAGAAATGAAACACCGCGAGAGCGCCCATAAACGATACGGGGATGCCCACTGTGACCCACAGTG
>JADGEN010000137.1 GCA_016744355.1 Halieaceae bacterium | reverse complement strand
GTCCTGGCTGCTGGTCGAGAATGCTGATGTTGTTTTCGTCCAGGCTCTCAAGAGTACCTAGAGTTCCCGGTAGTGGACGGAAACTGACGGACTGGGAAAATGGTGGGAATGGAACTATCGGAGACGCTGACGGACCGACGACCATCTCAAACGCTTCTACGCGACCACCGGGCATGCGCAATGCGGCAATGTGAACATCCGTCCCAACGAGTCCGTAGGTCAGGCCTTGTTTGAATACCTCCCACCCGGTTCCGAGTTCACGGTTCGTACGAATCTCGATGCTGTTTACACCCAGCTGCCAGCCCACGCCAAAGTCGCCCTGGCGTTTGTCACGACTGTCATAGCTTCTTGCGAGCGTGATCGGTATGCCGTTCAGCGGCAACTCCAGATCCACGTAGTTTAATGTGAAGTTGCCTACTTTCAGTTGTGAGTCCACAAGCGCCGTTGTTGTGTCTTCGCTGACGTTTCCGCCAGCATCAAACGCACGTAGGCGAATGGTGTAGAGGCCGTTAAAGAGTGTGGTGGGGTCAAATTGGTCAATGACGCCAGATGTCGTTTCGCTGCTGCCTTCTGCGAAAAGCGTGAACTTACTTTCGCCGGCAGGCTGATAGGCCAGCTCCCAGCGCAGAAGATTGTCATCTGTCACCGTGCCGACTATATCGGTGGGTGCGATGACCGCGTCGCCTCCACCAGGCGAGTCTATGCGAGCAATCGGCGGCACATCCTCAGCCACACGACTAATCACCGTAATGGATGCATTGCCGGTGACACCGCGAAAGCTGGCTTGCGCAGGATAGGTGCCTGCAGTGCCTTCAATGAAGGTCGGCCCGCGAACCCAGGTTGCAACCGCGCCCAGATTTTGAGAGGTACCGTCATCAAATATACCGGTGGCGCTTAGCCTCACGGGCTCATTAGTCAGAACGCGTTTACTCTCTGGTGAAAGCTCGATGGCAACCAGTGTCTTGTTGCCATCGATACCGTCACAGTCCTGATCGACAGCATCCCCATCAGTATCCGGCGCGCCTGGGTATACGCTGTTGTCACCGTCGTTACAGTCACCCTCGTTCTCAGTAAAGCCATCGGTGTCATCGTCTGTGTTGAATGGCCCCGGGCCTGTAGATATAGAGATATTAACCTCGCTACCGAATTCGGCAACGGCGCCCGCTACGGGCTGTTGCTCGTACACCGAGCCTGCCGCTGCGGTGGGATGGATGCCACGGAATACAGAACCCTTAACAAGACTGGATCCGCTCAGTGTCGATTCTGCTGATGCCTCCACCGCACCGACGACATTCGGCACTTCTACGGGGTCACCCACCACAACGGTAAATACCTGGGGGGTTGAGAAACCGATTGTATCGCTGGCAATGAGGCTGACCTGATACGCGCCAGTGGCACTGGGCACCCAGTCAAGCTCGCCCGAGGGTGAAATGGTCATGCCCGCCGGCGCTGCGGCAAGAGTAAAGCTGACTGAGTCGCCGGGATCTGTATCGACGACCCACGGTATGTACTCGTAGGAGAAGCCAACGCTGGTTAGCGTGCGAGGCACCGACAGGAAGATCGGCGGAGACCCGGCGGGTTGTACATCAATGGAGACCGTTGCCACGTTTGAGTTCAGCAAGCCATCATTAGCAACGTAGGTGAAATTGTCCACCGTGCCTACCAGCGGGTCGGGTTGTATGGGTATAGCTGGAAAACCGTTGGCGCCAGGCTTCAACCATTGTGGTACCGGGTTGGTAATTATCTGGCCGTCCTCTTGTGCAAAGCCCCGGTGCATCAGTTGCTGGTTTACCAGAGCGGGCGCTGGTGGCAGGGGATTGCCTGCTATGCCTTCCAGAATTACCGTATTACCCGCATTACCGCCGAACCATGACAGTATAAATTCAGCTTCGTTGTCATTGTCGACATCGGCAATGGTAACGGAGCTATAGCTTGTAGATAAAATCGGAATCTCATACTTGTAAAGTAGTGAACCGTCTGCGCCATCGAACACATACAAGCCGTTTCGATCCGTGGTTAAATTGTCTCCGCGACGACGGACAACCAGGTCATGCGCGCCGTCGTTGTTGGCATCAAATGCGGTTATTACCGGGCTGTTGAAAATAAATCCGCAGGTCGCGTAAAAGGGCTCAATGCCTTGGTGGTCCCAGAGAAGTGATCCATCACCTTTATAAACGGCCAGATAGCCTTTTTGAGCGCCGCAAGCATGTGGCTCGAAGAAGCCGCGCTGAAGTGCGTATTCGGCCTGTCCATCAGCGTCAAAGTCACCGACTGTAATCTGTGATTCCGATAAGTCTGGCCTTGCGATCTGCCAGACAAGACCTCCGTCATGGTTGAACAGATAGTGATTAATCTCGTCGTGCGCTACGATTTCGGCAAAGGGGTCAGCATCGAAGTTACCAACCGATGTAAACAGATGATAAGCACTGCCACCCGAATCGAGTTCAATCGGTAGTACATACTCGACATCACCTTCGTGACTGATCACGCTGCGATCGACAATGATCTCCATGGTGCCGTCGACATCGAGATCTGTGATGATCACTGGGGCGTGGGACAGAAGTCTGCGTTTTGGCAGACTGGCCCGTTCCCATTTGAGTGTGCCGTCGCTGCCATTGAAGACGGAGATCCCACCGGTAACTAGCGCGCCTGTGTCTTCCTCCCAATAGATAACGATATCCAGCGCCCCATCAGCATCGATATCTGCAAAGTTGGGGCCCGGTCCGTTGCCAATCGTTATATCACTCGTCACGATTTGACTGCTGTCGCTTGCGCCATTGCCACCCCAGTCTGTGAATAGCGTGCCATCATGGTTTGCGGCCAGCAGCGTGACATGACGTTCTGCTACGCCTGGAGACTCAATCCGGCGTTTTCCGATGATCTCCAGATCACCATCACCATCGAGATCTGCCAGCCCCAGATGCGATCGAATCTGTCCGTCAAACTCCCCAGCGGCGACGATATCCGGACTGCTTTCGAGCTGGGCCGAACAGTCATCGGCATTCATAATAAACAGACCAGACCGGGGATTGTTGGTTAAGCCCGTCCATCCAACCAGCTCAATATCACCGTCATTATCGACGTCTCCGGCTAGTACTGTGCCATTGGTAAAAGCGGTGCGAAGGTTAAAGCCCTGAAATAACAGACTGCACTTTTGCTCAAGTTCCATCGGGCCGGGAGGTGCAGGTGGGGTCGGCGTGTAGTCGAACGACCCGTCGGTATTGAGATTTAGAATACCGTTTGCGGTGGTGCCTATCAGTGAGGAGGACAGGGCGTTGCCATCGGGATCTGTGTCGTTCTCAAGCACGCCCGGTACGAAAACGGTCAGAGTTTCACCAATGCGGGCCTCGTAGACTTCGTCGTTGGCAACCGGTGCGCTATTAACGTTCAAGACATCTACCACGAAGCTGTCGAACGCAACTGCGTCGTACTCGTCGCGAAGCTCAACAGAGACGTCATGTGGGCCAATGTCGGCTGCTCCCGGGGTCCAATTAATGGCGCCTGTGTTGGGATCGATGCTCATGCCAGTGGGTGAATTCACGAGAGTAAAACTGTAGCTATCGCCATCGGGGTCGCTACCGGTGGCATTCACCGCCAGGGGTGTATTGAACACAAGTGCCTGGTCGGCAGGCACCACTAGCGAGGGTGGCGTGTTGTCCCGCGGTGCATCGGGCGCGACAAACACTGACAGGGTGAAATTTGCATCATTGGTGCGCGCCGTATCATCAGTCACACGCACAGACACCGTGTTGTCACCCAGATTGCCAGTGCCGGGTGTCCATGCAAGAACTCCAGCAGTACTAACAGACAGGTCCGACGGGCCAGCTAGCAACTGCCAACTCAGCGTTGACCCGATATCCGGGTCCGCTGCAAACAGGTTCATTTCAAACGCAATGTTTGCAGGAATAGAGCGATCGCCAGGGCCAAGAATAATCGGATCTGTTTGGCCGGGTACAAAAGGCAGTTGTGAGCACACCGTGTCGAGTACGTTAATTGTCTGATCGCGATTGCAGTCTCCATCGCCCGGTAACAGGCCCCGCTCGAGGATACGCTCAACAATTAGTCGAACGTCTTCACTATTGATGACCCCATCACCATTGGCGTCACCCGGAATCGTCTGCGCCTGCACATCCTGAGTAAATGGAACCAAATACAGCGCAAAGAGCGCGACTGCCATCAGTCGCATTGTTCGACCTCCTTTCCAAACGGCCACGAGCACCAACAGCGCAGCCAGTATTGCCGTCGCGATAAATGACATGCTGGGAATCGCCTCCGCGGGTGGTGTCGGAGCTGGTGGCGAAGCAGCAATGATCGTAATGCTCCCCGGCGTTAGCGAGGATGGCGTGATCGGGTTGGCACCCGCGTCGGAAATCACAATGCCATCCCAATTCAAGGGCGTAGTTCCCGGGAGGGCGGCAGCACTCACATCAATGTTGAACGTCGCCAGGGAGCCTGATAACAAAGACGTAACCGGTGAGGTGGTAATCACGACACGCTCACGACCCGGGCTGATTGAACTGTTGGACAGGGTGTGGTCAGCGGTTAGTGCAGAGCCTGCTGTAACAGCGTTGAGAGACAACACGGTAGGGTCATAGAGCACATCAAACTGCAATGCCACGGCACTACCGTCAGACGCCACTGTGGCTGCAATGGTGTCGGAGGAGCCCGCGCTGATCGTGGCACTACCCAGAGTGAAGGTGACCTGAGCCGAGGCAAGAGCCGGAGCCAGAAAAAACATTGCCGCTAAAAGGCCACAAATTTTATGCATAAGCAAAGACCGATAATAATTTATTTTTATTGTGAATTGCACGTATTAGCGAACCGACGCACGATCGACATTTGAATAAAAGTGAATAGAGGTGAGTTATGTTTAGTAGCCGCTATAAGCGATGTCAAATCTATAAAAATTCTTTTTCAATATGAAAAAATATCGATGACCTTGTCGCTGTATTTACCCACAGCTTTCAATGCGCATGCGCAGTAAAGAACTATCAGTAGTGTGCTTTTTCTCGATAAAAGAAGGGACGGAAAACAGTGGCGGAATAGACTGAGAGAAGTTATTAAGAAAAAACTGTCAAAATGAAAAACGTGAATTGCGCAGTATTTAGTTAGTCAGGATTGTAAGTAAGACTGAATTAGTCGATCAATGGCCGCACGCGTAACGTGCTTGCAATCTTCACTAAAGCCCAGACTGGCTACCATTTTCCAGTGGCCATACATCAAACACACAAAGAGATACCCCAGCTGTTCGCATTCTTCTGAATGCAACTGCGGATAGATGATTTGTAGCTCGTGCCCCTCCACTTGCTGAACCACGAGATACTGTGAGCGCAGATTTTCTTGCACAGCCTTTGAGCGCGCAGATAGGGAGAGCATGGCATCGTAGACCTGGTCATCTCTAGGTTTCGCACTACCCTCTAGTACATCAAAATAGTAGTCAAAGAAAATCTGTAAACGATCGCGGCCCTTTGCATCACGTACCAGGCGTATAAGGTTCTCGCGATAGACCAATGCTATTCGGTCGCACAAGGCGATCATCAGCGCCTCGGAGTCAGGGAAGTGATAGTTGATAAGCTGTCGAGACAAATCGTGATTTTCGGCTATATCATCGTAAGATAGCATCCTGAGGCCATGTTCCATCAAGCTATCGAAAGCGGCTTCGAGAATCTCTTCCCGCCTAGCTTCAGAGCGGTCTTTTTTGGACACAGAACATCACCTCTCACTTTCCTTGTGGTAAACCACTACCCGGTTGGGGGAAGAATGAGTATAGGGCAGATAAACGGTGTGTTGCGAGCGGATTTTTTCCTGTCTCTGGCGCGTACTAGCTGTAATGAACCATCCCCACTCTAGTGGCAAGTAGTTGCCCGTTAACCCCTCTATCTGTAAATTAAAGGGATATCGCGCTATTCGACGGAGAGGATGATGAACGACAAGATCAAGGAATTGTTAGAGGAGATTCGCCAGCGCGAGGAGGAATTGGCAGACTTGCTTAGGGAGCAGGAAAACGAGCTTTTGTATAAACTTGATGGCACAAAGGTCAAGTTTGAAAAAGCCGTAGAGCAAGCGCATCGTCGGATGAAAACCGGTATTGTTAGCTGGCTTGCACAAAGTGATCTGCGCAATGTGGCGAGTGCACCCGTCATATACCTGATGATCGTGCCGTTTGTGGTCTTGGATTTGTCAATTTCAATCTACCAGCACCTGTGCTTTCCGCTATATCGAATCGCAAAAATTCGTCGCCGCGACTATATCGTGATAGATCGCCATCAACTTTCCTATTTGAATAGTATCGAGAAGCTCAACTGCATTTATTGCGGCTACGTCAGCGGCCTTCTTGCCTTTAGTCGAGAGATAGTGTCGCGCACTGAGCAATATTGGTGCCCGATCAAGCACGCGAGGAAGATACTCAATCCAGACAAACGATATGCTCAGTTTGCCCGCTTCGGAGATTCAGAAGGCCACGTCAAGCATGTCAAAGTCATGCGAGCCGAGGTTACCGGGGATGACAGCGAATCAGTCCGTTCAACAAGAAGGCCAGGATGAGAGCCGGCCCGGCTTCCTACTAATCTTGTGGCCGCGCATCGTCGAGTTCACCCAGCATAGCCAAATGATTGAGTCGCGAGTGTTTGAGCAGGGTCTGTTGCGCCAGGTGCGAGTTTTCTGCCTCGCCACGCCAGGCGTGCAGAGGAGCCTGTTGCAGGGCGCGGCCGTATGAAATACTCAGTAGCCATGGTGCGTTGGGTGCTTGCTGGTTCAGCGCATTCAGGTTGGCAGTGGCTTCTTCTGTACCCTGACCACCTGAAAGAAAATTAATACTGGGCACTGCGGCTGGCACGGTGCGGCGAAGTACATTCAGTGTGGCCGCAGCCACTTCCTC
>JADGEN010000136.1 GCA_016744355.1 Halieaceae bacterium | reverse complement strand
GGCCATAGCTGTGAGCATGCAGAGCCATTTTGGGGAAACCCGTGGTACCGGAAGTGAAATAACACATGGCCTCATCACTGGCGAGGCTGTCGACAGCTTTAAAGTCCGGGCTCTGCTGCGCCATTTCGCTCTGGTAATCAATCCAACCATCACGTGCGCCATCTACCAACACGCGCATTGAAAGACTGGGGCATTCGTCAAGCACCTGATCGACCTTATCGGCATTTTCCGTATCGGTTACCACACAGGTGGCACTAGCCGCATTGATCCTGTAGGCGAGGTCTTTCGGCGAGAGCTGCGTAGTCCCGGGGCTGATTACTGCTCCCATACGCAATGAGGCGGTCACCACCTCCCACCACGCAATCTGACGTCCCAGTATCAGTATGACGTAGTCACCTGCTTTCACACCGCAGTTACGCAGAAGGTTTGCTACCTTGCATGACGCGGCCGAAATTTCTGCGAAACTACGGCGCTCTTCACCTCCATTATCATCTACCCACAACAGAGCCAACTTATCTGGATCTTGCTCTGCCCAATGGTCTACGACATCGCGGGCAAAGTTGAAATGCTCGGGGCGCTCCCATTCAAAATCACGGTAGGCAATCAGGTAGTCATCAACTTTAGCCACAATTTATCTCCCGAAACCGAGCCGGCCTAGCCGCCCCAGCTATATTTCAGGGAAATACCCCACCAGCGAGGGCGACCGTAGTACTGCTCAGTGATGCCAAACACATCTGTACTGGAAAGGTCGAACGTCTGCACCAGGTACTCTTCATCTGTGATGTTTTTGACGAAAGCAGAAGCTTGCCAGTTACCATCATCGGTGGTGTAGTTAAGCGATGCGTTGCCCAGAACATAACCGTCTTCCTCAACCGTCTCAGCGCCTGTCAGCGCGAAGTAATGCTCAGAGCGGTAGACAGCATCACCCTGTACCGCCATCGCACCACCAAACATAGGCCACTCATAACGTAGTAGGCCATTCAAATTCCATTCTGGCGATTGTACTGAGGCGACTTCTTGCCCCCCCACTTCCACATCAACGCTGTTATAGGCGGCACCAAAAAGAATATCAAGGCCATCGATGGGACTAGCCTGCACCTCTATTTCAGCACCGTAGCTCTCCGCATCCGTGTTGAAGGTAATAGTGTCCAGACCAATGATAAAGAATGCCTGGTAATCAACATAATCATAGTAGTAAGCGGCACCATTAAATTGTACCTGGCCATCAGCCAGTGTGCTCTTGAAGCCTACCTCAAAGGCATCGAGATGCTCCGGGTCGTATGACATCGTCTCATCGTCATAGCCCAGCGGCGGAGACAGTGGGAAAATGGGCGCATTGAAACCGCCACCCTTTACACCTCGGTTCCACCCACCATAAACAAGTAGGTCGTCAGAAAGAGCGTAATCTAGCTGTAATCTCGCAGACCATTCAGTGTCATCGCTATCACCTTTATAAGTGGCCAGTGCCGCCAGTTGATTGGTATTACTAGCATCATTAAAGCCGGGCGAGGAAGAGGGATCAAGGAACTCAACAACATTAACACCGAACTCAAAATCCTTTTTGTCCTGTATATAGCGGCCGCCGGCAATCAGTGTCAAATTATCGCTGAGAGGAATATCCAACTGACCGAAGACGGACATCGATTCCAGCTCAGATGTGTAGCCATTACTTAAGCCAGCTTCCGCCCCAGGGGTGGGAGCCGGACCAACAAAGGGGTCAGTTATGGCACCGTTGGAGTCGTCGATATCAAGTTTCAGGTAATACAGGCCCGCCACCCACTTAAAGGTATCTGCCTCGCCATCAAAACGAAGCTCCTGGGAAAATTGTTCAGCATCTGTCAACAAGAAAAAGTTGAAAAAGGCTTCCGGGGACGCATCTGAATCCTCAATGTATTCGCGCTCAACGGTAGAGAGGTCGGTAATAGACGTCATACGAAATGAGTCAAAACTCCACTTCAGAGTAGCCGTATACCCCTCGGTTTCCAGATCATTAAAACCAGGGTCATCATAGTCGCCTGCATAGACATCACCATCATTGTCTATATAACCTAGCACCGGGTTGGGCTCACTAGGGGTTAACTCACCAGGACGAATGGAAGATACGTTTTCAAAGAATCCGGTATCGATGTCCTGTTCGGCCATGCGGTAATTCAGCAACAGTTCTATATCATCCGAGGGTGACCACAGTACTTGCAGACGAGCCGCCAAGTCATCTGCATTATTGAGGTTATTGCCTCGATCCAGACGATTGGTAATATAGCCATCGTTCTGGTGGTAAGAACCTGACAAGCGAGCCGATAGCGTTTCACTTCCGCCGCCCACTGCACCTTCTACCTTGTACTGATCGTAGTCACCGACGGTACCTTTCAAATAGCCGTCAAATTCTTCCGTAGGCTTTCGAGTAATATAATGTACCAGGCCACCCGTCGCGTTTCGGCCAAACAGTGTCCCCTGTGGTCCACGCAATATCTCCACTCGCTCCATATCAAACAAGGCGAATCCAGCACCTGACATCTGGCTGACGTATACCTCATCCACGTACAACGCGACTGGGCTCTCCACATTAGTCGTGAAATCACTATTGGCCACACCGCGGATGGCCACCGCATAATTGGCCTCACCGTTGGGCTGGATAGTTGAAACACCAGGTGCCATAGCAGTGACCTGCTGCGCATTATCAAAACCTAACTGCTCCATCTGATCACCCGTAAAGGCAGAGATGGCGATACCTATGTCTTGCGTGCTCTGCGAGCGCTTGGTTGCTGTGACCATCACCTCTTCAAGCACCGCCGCCTGCAGGCATTGTGGGGAAATCGCCAGGGCAACAGCCAAAGCAAGGAGTCGTTGGTTGGTTTTAAGCATGGTCAGCCTCTTTTATTTGAGTAATGGTGCCAGACGTAGACATATCCAATACGGCTATGACTATCAGCTGCAAAAATAGTAGCCCTACACCGCGACGGCGACAATTGGACAAAGGGGGCATAGACCAATACTAAAGTATAAGAGCGAATAGTCCCCCCACGTTTCCCACCTATGCGTAGGTATAATTTACCTTTCCCCCACAATCACTATCCTGATAGGTATTCGCAAGACTCATAACTAATCGAGGATGCCGTAATGAACGTGGCAACAAACGACCTAAGCACAACCAGACCAGAAACCCGTGAATTTTTAGCTGCAGAGCATAAGAATTTCATCAATGGCCAGTGGCAAGCCGCAAAAAGCGGCAAAACACTGGAAGTATATGACCCCGCCACGGGTCAGACTGTTAGCCACGTCCCCGACAGCGATGCTGTGGATATCGATGAGGCGGTCAAGGCTGCGCGACAAGCCTTTGAAGATCGAGCTTGGCAGAATATGAAGCCCGCAGTACGTGAGCGACTGTTACATCGCCTGGCGGACCTGATGGAAACAAATGTCGACATCCTGGCTGAACTCGAGTCTATCGACAATGGTAAAAGCGCGGCGGTCTCCGGTGCTGTAGACATGGCCTGCGCCATTGATTGCATGCGCTATATGGCGGGTGTCCCATCCAAACTCAATGGCAGCACCCTCAAGCCATCAACGCCTTTCATGCCAGACAGTGAGCTTTTCGCTTACACCAATCATGTTCCGGTAGGTGTTGTAGGCGCCATCGTACCGTGGAACTTCCCCACTCTTTTGCTTTGCTGGAAAATTGCTCCTGCTCTGGCAGCCGGTTGTACCGTCGTTCTAAAACCTGCGGAAGAAACACCCCTGACCGCACTTTACATAGCAAAACTCGCCAGTGAGGCGGGTTTTCCACCCGGCGTACTCAATGTGGTCACGGGCTACGGCCATACTGCCGGTGCCGCAATATCAGCACACCCCGGAGTCGACAAAGTGACCTTTACCGGATCGACTGAAGTCGGCCGACTTATCGTGCAAGCTGCCACCGGAAATCTCAAGAAGGTTACCCTGGAGCTGGGCGGAAAATCGCCCGCCATTGTGATGCCCGATGCCGACCTGGATATTGCAATCCCCGGAGCGGCCAGTGGTATTTTCTTTAACCACGGACAGGTATGCACAGCCGGATCGCGCCTCTATGTTCACAAGTCTCAATTTGATCGTGTGGTCGAGGGAGTCGCTGACGTCGCTCGCAATATGAAGATAGGCCCGGGGCTGGACCCCACTACTGAAATAGGCCCCCTTGTATCGAAAATACAACAAGAACGGGTTTGTTCGTATATCGAATCCGGTCGCGAAAGCGGTGCGGAAATCATCGCGGGGGGTGACACTCCAGACGGCAATGGCTATTTCGTAAATCCTACTGTGTTCGTCAATACAAATCCTGACATGAAGATTGTGCGAGAAGAAATTTTTGGCCCCGTGCTGGTAGTGCAACCCTTTGACGATCTGGACGATGTGGTCGCCCAAGCCAACGACAGCCCCTTTGGCCTGGCTGCAAGCATCTGGTCTAAAGATGTTTCCACCATTCACCGTCTGGCCCCGCGACTTAGAGCCGGAACAGTATGGGTCAATTGTCACAATGTAATTGATGTTGCTCTCCCCTTCGGCGGTTTCAAAGAGTCGGGCTGGGGTAGAGAAAATGGCATTGATGCAGTCAAGGCTTTCACCGAAACCCAGTCAGTCGTTATTTCACTTTAGGTCGGGCGCCCCCTGCGCCCATTTCACCAGCAACCATTCTCGGTTACTATCGCATAATGGTTGCTGGTATTTTTACTGCTCACTCCAAATCCCCTGACACCGCTACGGCGGTGAAAGAAGCCGTCTCGACTCTACCCCTGGAGTCCTCGGATTTTGTATTACTGTTGCACGGGCCGAATCACACAGGACAAGCACTGCAACGTGAACTCAAGCAATTCCGCGGGACACGTTTCTTTGGTTGCTCTAGCTCCGGCGAGATTACTCCCCATGGTTATCATGACGACTCTCTGGTGGCGATTAGTTTTGATCGCAGTGCTTTTAGTTGTGTGGCTAGAAAGGTAGATACACTGGGAGGGTTTGGATTCCAGCAGGCGCGCGAACTCGTTCTCTCGATGCAATGGGAACTTCGCCAACAGGCGCCGGATTCAAAACGGTCCAGCACCTTTTCCCTGATGCTGATAGACAGCCTGAGTCAAGCAGAGGAGTTTGTCGCCGCTGCCCTGGGCAGTGAGCTTGGCTCTATAAACCTGATGGGGGCATCTTCTGGTGATAACTGGAAATTGGATCGGACGCCTGTGCTCTACGAAGGTGAACACTACGACGACAGTGCAGTTGTGTTACTGGTGCACACAACTCTGGATTTTAAACACTATAACTTTCACAACTTCACTACCACAGACAGGCGCGGTGTCATCACTGCTGCCACACCCTCACAACGACTGGTTCATGAAATAAACGGTATTCCCGCAGTGGAAGAATACGCTCGACTGTGTGAAATAGAGCTCTCCTCCTTCACACAAGAGCTGCTTGCCAACTATCCTGCCATTATTACAGTGGGTGACCGCGTCTACCCGCGCGGCTTTCTACAAGTTCTTGACGACGGATCCCTACGTTGTGCTTGTGCTATCGACGAAGGCGTCGTGTTCAGAGTGGCGGCACAAGTCGATTACATCCAGCAGTTACAAGCAGCTTTTGAGCGAATTCACCACGACCTGGGGCAGCAGCTTATGATCCTGGGTTTCGAATGCGCGGCCCGTAGACAACTGGTTGAGCAGAAAGGCTTGAAGGAGCAAATACCCGCACTATTCGCCGATGCCAATGTCTGGGGATTTTCGTGTATGGGAGAACAATCCAATTCCCTGAATATGAACAATTCGTTCAACGGCCTGGCCTTTAGGCTATCCTCATGAAAGATAGCGACACTTCAGATTCGTCTGCTGCTATTCAATGCGCCCGCATAAAACAACTCGAGGAGAAGGTCCGCCAACTGCGCAAAACCAATGAGGTATTGCTGGATAGGGTGGAGAACCGGATCAATGTCGAGGGAGGCGCCTTTGCCGCCTTCCAGGTAGCAAGCAATTTGGAAAGAACTGTAGCTGACCGAACTACAGAACTACGGCAACTCAACGAACGTCTTGAACATGAGCTGCACCTGCGCCGCAGTTTCGAAACCGCACTGGTAAAAGCAAAGACCGAAGCAGAAGCTGCCACCGCCAGCCGCACCCAGTTTGTTGCCGCAGCCAGCCACGACCTCAGGCAACCACTAAATGCTGCGGTGCTCTACCTGGAGTCAATTAGCCAGAAGGATCTGGGCGAATCGGATGCAGAGGGTTTGCGTGGAATTGGTTTAGCGCTGGAGAATCTCGACGGCCTACTCGCCACGTTGCTGGATATTTCCCGCCTGGACAGCGGCGGCCTGCAACCCGACCCCAGTGATTTCTATGTGCAACCGTTGTTTGATCGCCTCGCTAACGAGTATGGCGCGATAGCGCGCATCCAGCATCTGGAACTAAAGACTATGCCGACCAGTGCAGTCGTACACAGCGATCTTATGCTACTGGAAACTGTACTTAGAAACTTGCTGAGCAACGCCATAAAATACACTGACACAGGTCGCATCCTCATGGGCCTGCGCCGCCGTGGCGATCGAGTGAGCATCGAGGTAAGAGACACTGGAGTCGGCGTATCTAAAGAGCACATTGTCAGAATATTTGACGAATTTTGGAGAGCTCCTGGTAGCGCCGAAAGCGGCAGGGGGAGTGCTGGGCTGGGATTATCCATCGTCGAACGTATCTGCCAGCTCTTGGGAACAAACATTCAAGTGTATTCCGAGCCAGGAAAAGGCAGCACTTTTATGCTGGAGTTACCGCGTGGAAAAGCCAGCCTGGTAGAAGACAAAATAGAATCTCCTCCCGCTCTCAGCGAGACCGGATTCAATCAACAGCTAATGGTGGTGATCGATGACAATCGGCAGGTATTGCGCAGTATGGAGCGCATGCTGCTAAGC
>JADGEN010000135.1 GCA_016744355.1 Halieaceae bacterium | reverse complement strand
GTATTGCTGAGCCTGTGCTGAGGCAACATCGGGCTCTTCGCCGTCGTGTGCTGCATAGTGGCTTCCGGCTATGCCCTGCATGTCTGAGAATTCCTGAACCATGTCGGTGATCAGGTCTGTTTTACTTAACAGGGCGGCTCTGCGCGCAAGTTCAGGGTTGCTGCCCATAGTCTCAGCCAGTGCTCCTGCCAGAGATTCTATTCGACGAGTTTTATCGTAGAGCGCGCCCAATTGCTTTTGGAAGACGATGCTCTTGAGTGAATCGACGCGCTCCGCGAGTGAGGTTTTCTTGTCGGTCTCAAAGAAAAACGCGGTGTCACTGAGTCGCGGACGTATAACCCGCTCGTTTCCTGCAATCACCTGCACGGGATCGGTGCTTTCTATATTGCTCAGGGTGATGAAATTTGGCTTGAGTGCACCGTTGTCGTCTACCAGGTGGAAATATTTTTGGTGCTCCTTCATGGACAGGATCAATGCCTCAGCGGGCACCGATAAAAACCGTTCCTCAAAAGAGCCGGTTAGAGCTACGGGCCATTCAACGAGGCCGGTTACTTCATCCAGTAAATCAGGGTCGATAACCGCGGTAGCTTTTAGCGCGCTTGCCTCAACTTCGATCTGGTCTCGAATCATACTTTGACGCAGGGTGAAATCTGCTACCACCTTGGCATCGAGCAGCACATCGGGATAGTTTTCTGGCAGGTCGATCGCCAATGGCCCTTCGCTATGGAAGCGATGCCCGTAGGTGATATTACCCGTTGGTAGGCCCAAAACACTGTCGTGGTCACAGTCCTGGCCCAGCATTACTACAATCCAGTGAACGGGCCGCACAAACTCAGTTCGGCTGGCACCCCAGCGCATACGTTTGGGGATGGGTAAGGCCTGTATGGCGCTGCCGATAATATCGCCCAGACATTCCTTGGCAGTGACACCCTCGGCAGTACTGCGCATGCCCAGGCGCTTACCCTTAGGACTATCGATACTCTGTAGTTGCTCGGGTTCTACGCCCTGTTTGCGGGCGAAGCCAATTGCAGCGGGTGTCCAATTACCTTCGCTGTCCTTCGCACGATCTGCAGGTGGACCCAAAACTTCGATGTCTTTGGTGTCCGCCTGTAGTTGCACAGCTGATACCATCACAGCCATTCTTCTGGGGGATGCGAACCATTTTACATCCCCAAATGTCAGCTCTCGTTGACTGAGACCTGAGGTAATGCCATCGCGGAAAGCGAGGGCAAGTGTTTTCAATGCTTTGGGTGGAAGCTCTTCTGTTCCCAGTTCTATCAGCAGGGTCTCGGTACTCATCTATTTTGCCTCCTGCTGAATTTTATCGACTACTTCCTGTTTGAGAGTGTCCTCCGCAAGAGGAAAACCCAAGGCTGCACGGGCATCAAAGTAGGCCTGTGCAACGGAGCGTGACAATGTCCTCACGCGTAGAATGAAACGCTGCCTTTCAGTGACGGAAATAGCATGGCGCGCATCCAACAGGTTAAACGCATGGGACGCTTTCATGACCATCTCATAGGCTGGCAGGGGTAAGCTGCACGCTATAAGCCGCGCCGCTTCCGACTCGTAGTGATCAAAACTGCTAAAGAGCTGGACGGTATCTGCTTCCTCAAAGTTGTATCTGGACATTTCTACTTCATTTTGGTGAAACACGTCACCGTAGGTCACAGTGCCTTGCGGCCCCTTGGCCCAGACCAGGTCGTAGATGCTGTCCACCCCCTGAAGGTACATAGCGATGCGCTCCAGGCCATAGGTGATTTCTCCGGTTACCGGATAGCACTCCAGGCCGCCTACCTGCTGGAAGTAGGTAAACTGGGTAACTTCCATGCCATTGAGCCAAACTTCCCAACCCAGCCCCCAGGCCCCCAGCGTGGGAGATTCCCAGTTATCTTCAACAAAACGAACATCGTGGATGGCGGTGTCAATTCCCAGAGCTTTCAGGGAATCCAGATACAGTTCCTGGATATTGTCGGGAGAAGGTTTCATGGCCACCTGAAACTGGTAGTAATGTTGTAGCCGGTTTGGGTTCTCGCCGTAGCGCCCGTCTGTAGGGCGGCGACAAGGTTGCACATAGGCGGCATTCCAGTTTTCCGGGCCTATGGCACGAAGAAAAGTAGCCGGGTGGAAAGTACCCGCCCCCACTTCTAAATCCAACGGCTGCAGGACTACGCAACCCTGCGCGCCCCAAAACTGTTGCAATTTGAAGATAAGGTCTTGAAATGTATGTGTTTGTTCCAGATTAGTAGACACTGATCTTCCTGTAGGGTGGTTGCAAAAAGCGGCCTATTATACAGGCTCTTTTGTCGGCATAATACGCGCTTTCGCCCATGTCAGTGGCGATTGTGGCAATCGAGGTTATATGTTTTACGGAAAGTTGGTAGCGGGAGCGTTGGGTTTCCTGGTTGGTGGGCCCATAGGCCTGCTGGTGGGTTTGTTTATAGGTCACTCTTTTGACAAGGGGCTGGTCAATACACTGCAGTTTGGTACGCCCGAAAAAGTTGAGCAGATTAAAGTCAGCTTTTTTGAAACTACCTTCTTATTGCTGGGGTATCTTGCTAAAGCAGATGGGCGTGTATCACAAAGTGAGATCGATCATACCGAGTCGCTGTTTGTGCAAATGCGCCTCGACAGTACCCAGCAAACCAATGCAAAGGAGCTGTTTCGGGCGGGCACAGTCAAGGATTTCAATCTGGAAAGCACGGTAACGTCCTTTCTGCAGGCTTGTGGTCACCAAAAAAAACTACAACAAACGCTTCTGTTGTTCCTTATATCGCTGGCGCATTCAGATGAGGGTATACATAAAGCAGAGCATGATGCACTGGCGCAAATTGCACAGCTTATGGGCTTTGGTGCGGCGCAGTTGGAACAATTGCTGCGTATGGTGCAGGCTCAGGGGCAGTTTCATGGCAGTGCGGGAGGCAGTTCACCCGCGACAGAATTAAAAAATGCCTACGCCGCACTAGGTGTGTCTGAAACGGTTACCGATAAAGCGCTGAAGAGTGCCTACCGTAAACTGATGAGCCAGAACCACCCGGATAAATTAATAGCGCGGGGTGTTCCTGAGGACATGATAAAAGTCGCTACGGAAAAATCCCAGGATATCTCGGGTGCCTACGATTTGATCCGTAAACATAGGGAACAGCGCTGAGTTTGTTGGCCCCTCGTTCTCTAAGGGCGCCAGAAAGTGGGCGTGAACAATACCAGCAAGGTAAAGATTTCCAGACGCCCCAGTAACATCGCAAAACTCATGATAGCCATCGCAGGCTCTGAGATCTCGCTGAAGTTGCTGGAGACCTGATCCAGCCCAATACCGAGGTTATTCAGTGACGCTGCCACAGCCGAAAACGCGCTGGTAAAATCCAGGCCAGTGCCCATCAACGCCAGTAATAGAAATACATAAGACGTTACATAGACGGCGAAGAAACTCCATACTGCACTAACTATGGTTGCCTCAACTCTGCGATTACCTACCTTCAGGGGAATTATGGCTTGCGGATGAACCAGCTGCTTTAACTCCCTGATGCCCTGCTTGTAGATTAACATCAGGCGCATGGCTTTGATTCCGCCACCGGTGGAGCCGACACAGCCGCCCATACAGGAGGCCATGAATAATAATATTGGTAAGAAAGTTGGCCACAAATGGTAGTCCTGAGTGGAGTAACCGGTGGTGGTAATGATGGAAATCGTATGGAACATCCCGTTTACAAAGCTATCCCAGGCAGGAAGGTGACCAGTAAGTGTCAGGTGAACCGCTGATGTTGTGATAATCAGTCCGAGAACAATAAGGAAAAACTTGGTTTCTGAATCCTTTAGGTAGGCTGCCACGCTTCGGTTGCGCCAGGCAATAAAATGTAGGCCAAAATTAATCGCAGAAATAGTCATAAAGAGGCTGCTGATAAACAAAATAGTATCACTGTTAAAAAAGCCCATGCTTTCGTCGTGGGTGGAAAACCCCGCGAGTGCCACCGTTGAAAAAGCATGACAAATGGCATCGAAAGCAGACATGCCGGCGACGTAATAGGCCAGCGCACAAGCGAAGGTCAGCGAGACATAAACGCTGAAAAGGGCTTTGGCAGTACCAGTAATCCTTGGCGTTAGCTTGCTGTCCTTGGAGGGGCCAGGCGTTTCAGCGCGATACAGCTGCATGCCGCCAACACCGAGCATAGGCAGCACCGCTACGGCCACAACGATAATTCCGATCCCGCCCATCCACTGCAATAATTGGCGATACAGCAGTATGGACTGAGGTAAATTATCCAGGCCTACAATCACTGTGGCGCCGGTGGCGCTCAACCCTGAGATGGATTCGAATATGGCCTTTGCCGGGGTTAGATGAGGTGATTCTGCCAGTGCAAACGGCAAGGCGCCGAAAATCCCCAACACAGTCCAGAACAGGGCGGTGATGAGAAACCCATCGCGAATACGTAATTCATGCTGTGCCCTACGGAAAGGAAGCCATAAGGCAAACCCCGATAAGAACGTAATAGCCATCGCGGATAAGAATGCGGTTATGGTGTGATCGTCCGCCACCAGTGCCATAACTAATGGGGGAATCATGGCGCTACTGAAGATCATTAACAGCAGGCCCAGTACACGCATGGAGATGGATATATGCATGCTCGCTTCCTAGGAGAAAAAGCCGAAGCCGACAGCGAAAAGCTTCTCCACGGCGGAGATCTTGTGGCGATCCACCAGGAATATAATCACGTGGTCGTCCGCCTCTACAACGACATGGCTATGAGCAATCACCACTTTGTCCCCTCGTACTATTGCGCCAATAGTTACACCGTCAGGCAGGGATACTTCATCAAGTCGCCTGCCTACAACTTTGGACGAGTAGGCATCTCCATGGGCAATAAGCTCTATGGCTTCGGCAGCTCCACGACGAAGTGAATGGACATTACTGATATCGCCCCGCCGTACATGGGTCAGCAAACTACCAATGGTAATTTCCTGTGGCGAAATGGAGATGTCGATCTCGTCTCCAACCAGATCGGCATAGGCCGGGTTGGTGATCAGCGTTATTACCTTCTTCACTCCCATGCGTTTGGCCAGCATGGAGGTCATAATATTGGATTCATCGTTATTGGTGAGGGCGCAAAATACGTCGGTGGATTCAATGTTTTCTGAGGCGAGCAATTGTGGCTCTGTGGCACTGCCGTGAAGCACGATGGTGTGTTTTAGCCTTTCGGATAAAGTTTTGCAGCGCTTGTAAGACAATTCGATGAGCTTGACCTGAAATTGGTTTTCAATTGACTGAGCCAAAGTGGCGCCTATATTTCCCCCACCGGCAATCATCACGCGCTTGTAGGGTTTGTCGATTCTTCGCAGTTCCATCATCACTGTTCGGATGTCTTTCTTTGCGGCGAGGAAAAAAACCTCGTCTCCCGCTTCTATTACGGTGCTGCCAATGGGAATAATGGGTCTGTTCTGGCGAAAAATTGCTGCCACCCGGGCATCGGTTTTTGGCATGTGCTGGCGCAGGTCTTGAATTTCATGACCTACGATGAGGCCACCGTGAACGGCTTTGACCGCAACCAGTTGCACCAGGCCCTCTGCAAAATCAAGCACTTGCAGAGCACCGGGGTTGTTGATCAGCTGGCGAATATTGTCGGTGACTAACTGCTCAGGGCCGATAATGACATCGACTGGAATACCTTGATTGCTAAACAATTTATCCTGGTGTTTTAGATAGCTGGGAGAGCGAACCCGGGATATTTTAGTTGGCGTGTTGAACAGGGTGTGGGCGACCTGGCAGGCCATCATATTTATTTCGTCGCTGTTGGTGACAGCCACTAAAAGATCTGCGTCGTCTGCACCCGCTCTGGCTAAGGTACTGGGGTGAGACGCATCACCCATTACGATGCCGATATCAAATTTGTCCTGAAGTGCGCGGAGTTTCTCCGGGTTGTTATCGACGACAATAATATCGTTTTGTTCATTGGCAAGATGCTCAGCCAATGTGCCGCCTACCTGGCCTGCGCCGAGAATGATTATTTTTTTCATGGGTTGAAAAACTTGAGAAAGTATCTATTCACAATAAAGAAATCACCGGTCAAATGTAAGTGCTCGCTACGCGAAATTATGCACATTCTCGGGCGCTAAATTTTTTCTATAAGAGCGTAAAACAGTCCATCCGGGCCATTAATCTGAGGGAGTAGTTGGCGGCCGTGATTGCGTTGCTCTCCCCAGGCCTGATCGGGCTTTTTCAAGACGGCATTTTTTTCTTCCTGCAGGAATCTAGACACAACGCGGCTATTTTCTTCCTCCAGAATGGAACAGGTGGCATAAAGCAATGCGCCCCCGGGTTTTAGCGTGGGCCACAGACCTCGTAAAATAGCGCCCTGCTGGGCTGCCAGCTGCGGTATGTCGCTCTCTCTACGCAGTGTTTTTACATCCGGATGCCTGCGAATCACGCCGATGGCCGAACAGGGTGCATCCACCAAAATGCGGTCAAAACTCTCAACTTCCAGTATCGCAGGTGGGTTCGATGCATCTCCGGTGAGTAATTGTGCTGAGAGGCCAAGCCGCTGCAGGTTTTCATTCACCCTTTGCAATCGCTCCTCGTCAATATCCATTGCCACAAGTTCGGCGAGTTGGGGCTGAAGCTCAAGTATGTGACAGGTTTTCCCGCCTGGTGCTGAACAGGCGTCCAGTATTCGGTCTCCGGGCTGCGCGTTGAGCATGATGGCGGACATTTGTGCTGCCTCATCCTGTACGCTGGCTTCACCGCATTCGAATCCGGGCAGTTCGCTAACGTCTACGGGGCTTTGCAGCACAATGGCTTGACCTGAAAGATGCCCCGCCGACGCCACAATTCCTGCGTCAGTAAGTTCTTTAAGATAGTCATCCCGGCTTATCTTTTGAGTGTTAACCCTTAAAGTCATTGGGGGCTGCTGGTTTCCCGCAGCGAGAATTTGCTCAAAAGCAACAGGCCATTGTTTTTTCAATTTATTGTAAAGCCAAGTGGGGTGGGCGGATGTTGCGG
>JADGEN010000134.1 GCA_016744355.1 Halieaceae bacterium | reverse complement strand
GATATGGTGAGGTGATTGAAGTCTCACATGGCGGTGGCTATGTAACTCGCTACGCCCACAATAAAGAAAACCTGGCCAGTCCCGGTGATTTTGTTAAAAAGGGTCAGGCCATTGCCTTGATGGGGTCTACCGGCAGGTCCACTGGTGCGCACGTGCACTATGAAGTTTATAAACACGGCCGTCCGGTCGATCCCGCCAGTTACATTCACCGCACTCGCCGCTAGAACATATCCTCGTTGGATTCAATGTTGTGCCGATAGATTGTTTGTCGCCGGCACTATCTTATTAAATATCTAGAAGATAAAGAATTCTCATGATAACGAATGTATTGAAGAAAGTTTTTGGCACCCGCAATGATCGCGAACTTAAGCGTATTGGAGGTGTAGTTAAGAAAATTAATGTACTTGCTGATGAGACGCGAGAACTGACCGATGAGCAGCTGGCATCCAAAACTGCGGAGTTCAAGCAACGTATTACCGATGGCGCTACGCTTACTGAAATACTACCGGAAGCTTTTGCCGTAGCCAGAGAGGCTGGTGATAGAGTGATGAATATGCGCCATTTCGACGTTCAGTTGATTGGTGGAATGGCCCTGCACGAGGGTAAGATCGCTGAGATGCGCACAGGCGAAGGTAAGACCCTGGTTGCGACACTGCCTGCCTATCTTAACGCGTTGGCTGGTAATAGTGTTCACCTTATCACAGTGAACGATTATCTCGCAGAACGTGACGCCAAGTGGATGGAGCCTCTGTATCAATTTCTAGGTTTAAGCGTAGGTGTTATTACGTCTGGGCAAACCCCGGAACAGAAAAAATCTGCCTATATGTCAGATATTATCTACGGCACTAACAACGAGTTTGGTTTCGATTATCTGCGCGACAATATGGCGTTCGCACTTGAAGACCGGCAGCAGAGTGCGCTTAACTTTGCGATTGTTGATGAAGTGGATTCTATTCTCATTGACGAGGCGCGAACACCTCTTATTATCTCCGGCTCATCAGAAGACAGCTCAGAGTTATACCGTCGAATTAATAAGCTGATTCCTGGGTTACAGCCGGATTCAGAAGAAGTTCCGGGACATTTTACAGTCGATGAAAAACAACGGCAGGTGGAGCTGACTGAGCTCGGACACGAGTTTATTGAAGGTTTACTCATTCAGGAAAAACTTCTCGAAGAGGGCGAAAGCCTCTACGCTGCGACGAACTTGAATTTGTTGCATCATGTTCATTCGGGTCTGCGTGCGCGTCTACTGTTTAACCGTGATGTTGAATATATTGTGCAAGACGGGCAGGTGGTTCTTATCGATGAACACACGGGTCGTACTATGCCGGGACGGCGACTTTCCGAGGGATTGCATCAGGCTATCGAAGCGAAGGAAGGTGTACAAATTCAAAGTGAAAGCCAGACACTGGCATCGACAACCTTCCAGAACTTTTTCCGACTTTACGACACTCTCTCCGGTATGACAGGAACGGCAGACACCGAGGCCTTTGAGTTTCGCCAGATTTATGGTCTGGAAGTACTGGTAATTCCCACCAACCAAAAACAGATGCGCAAAGACATGAACGATCTTGTTTACCTGAGTCGGGACGAGAAGTTCGATGCTATTGTGGACGATGTAAAAGAGTGCATGGCTAATGGCGCGCCAGTGTTGGTGGGCACGGCATCGGTAGAGACATCTGAGGAGTTGTCCAAGCGATTTCGCGAAAGCAAAATTGAGCACAAGGTACTCAACGCAAAATATCATGAACAGGAGGCTGAAATTATCGCGCAAGCGGGCCGTCCCAGTGTGGTAACCATCGCTACAAATATGGCCGGTCGAGGAACAGATATTGTGCTGGGAGGTAATCTCCAGGTAGAACTCGATGCAATAGGAGCTGACAGCGAATCAGCGCGCGAAGCGGCAAGCCTGGAATGGCAAAAACGCCATGACCAGGTACTGGAGTCAGGGGGACTTCACATTTTAGGGACGGAGCGTCACGAGTCTCGAAGAATTGACAATCAGCTTCGTGGTCGGGCTGGGCGACAGGGTGACCCGGGAGCTTCGCGATTCTATCTCTCTCTGGAAGATAGTCTCATGCGAATTTTCGCATCGGATAGAGTGAAGAACTTTATGCAGGCGCTTGGTATGGAGAAGGGCGAGGCCATCGAGCACCGCATGGTTACCAATGCTATAGAAAAAGCACAACGCAAGGTCGAGGGACGTAACTTCGATATTCGCAAACAACTGCTTGAATATGATGATGTGGCTAACGATCAGCGCCAGATCATATACAGGCAGCGTAATGACCTGCTTACAGAAGCTGATATTTCTGAATCTATCACCGCTATACGAAGTGACGTGGTAACGGATGCTATAACTAGCTTTATTCCCCCTATGAGCGTAGAGGAGCAGTGGGATATCCCAGGACTGGAGCGGCAACTGGATGCTGAGTTCGCCGTCAGCTTACCGCTGCAGGAGTGGCTCGATAAAGACGATAATCTGCATGAAGAAGCGTTGCGCGAAAAAATTGTTGCTGCCGTTCAGGGTGCCTACGAGCAGAAGTCGGAATCGGTCGGTCCCGATATGCGTAAAATTGAAAAGCAAATTATGCTTCAGGTGTTGGATACCTTGTGGAAGGAGCATCTGGCATCTATGGATCAACTTCGACAAGGCATTCATTTACGCGCTTATGCCCAGAAAAATCCAAAGCAGGAATATAAGCGAGAATCATTCGAGATGTTTGAAGACTTACTTTCAAACTTGAAATATGAGGTTGTGAAGTTTCTCAGTCATGTGCAGATTCAGCATCAAGACGAATCAGAGCTCATTGAGCAAAGTCGTCGCGAGGCCGCAGAACGCGAGAAAATGGCGTTTCAACATCGTGCTGCTTCTGGATTGGCGGCTGAAGCAGCAGCCCCCGCCAGCGGTGAAGAGCGTGAGGCGGGACCTCAGACATTTACCCGTGAAGAGCGTAAAGTTGGCCGCAATGAGCCCTGCCCCTGTGGCAGTGGTAAGAAATTCAAGCAGTGCCATGGCGTTCTATAATTGGCATTTTTCAGCGTTACCAGGAGTTTAATATGGCTGTAGGTGAAGCTTCGCTTCCAGAGCTTCACCCGGTTGCTGGTATTCGTCTGGCGACTGTTTCTGCGGGTATAAAAACACCGGGCCGAAACGACATGGTGCTGATAGAGGCCGTAGAGGGGGCTAGCTGCGCAGGGGTTTTCACTCAGAACGCTTTTTGTGCCGCACCGGTTGTTGTGGCCAAGTCTCATTTGAAACAGTGCGGTGCTCAGGCGCGCTATCTATTGGTCAATACGGGTAACGCAAACGCAGGCACCGGTGAGCAGGGGTTGGAGGCTGCTCTGACTTGTGTGTCCGCGGTTGCCGAGTTTTCCGGTCTCTCCAGTAGTGAAATCTTGCCATTTTCCACAGGTGTGATCGGTGAGCCCCTGCCGGTGGAAAAAATAGTCTCAGCTGTTCCTGCAGCTTTCGCAGGCCTACAGGAAGATGGCTGGGCAGATGCGGCTTCCGGGATACTCACCACAGATACCAGGCCAAAGGGTGCCTCGATCAGATTTTCCCATGAGGGAGAAGAGTTTGTGGTGACAGGTATTGCCAAGGGTGCTGGAATGATTCGTCCGAATATGGCTACTATGTTGGCATATTTGGCAACCGATGCCGCTGTCGAAGCTGGTGCACTGCAATCTATACTTTCCAATGCAGTGGAAACTACGTTCAACCGAATTACCATCGATGGTGACACGTCGACGAACGATGCTTGCGTTTTACTTGCTACAGGGCAAGCTGGGAATTCTCTGCTCACTGATATTGCCTGTGAATTTGGGCGCTCTCTCTCGGATGCTGTTGAAGAAGTGTGCCTGGTCCTGGCTCAAGAGCTGGTGAAAGATGGCGAGGGGGCCAGTAAGTTTGTTTCAGTCAGAGTTAATGGTGGCGACTCCGAGCAAGAGTGTCTTGATGTCGCATTCACCATTTCCCATTCGCCACTAGTGAAGACAGCGCTGTTTGCCAGCGACCCAAATTGGGGGCGTCTGTTAGCAGCCATCGGCCGGGCTGGTGTGCCAGACCTGGATGTGGACAGAATTGGCGTCTACTTGAATGACACCCTTATAGCTGAAAATGGGTGCCGTGCCGACTCCTATACAGAAGAGCTGGGCGTCATTGCCATGACTCCCGAAGAAATCGAAATTCGTGTAGAACTGAACCGGGGCCAAAGTACCGCCACGGTATGGACCAGCGACTTTTCTTATGATTATGTGCGTATCAATGCGGAGTATAGAACCTGAATGGTGCCAGTGCATGTCGCAGTAGGGGTTATTCTCAATGCCAGTCAACAAGTACTGATCGCGCGCCGTCCTGTAGATTCTCATCAGGGTGGTCTTTGGGAGTTCCCCGGTGGCAAGGTTGAGGCAGGTGAGTCTCTGGAGAAGGCCCTGTTCCGTGAACTAAAGGAAGAGTTGGCAATTGAAGTATCTGAGTGCTCTGCGCTTGTGACAATTGAGCACGACTACGGCGATAAACTGGTTCAGTTGGATGTGTGTATGGTACGCGCTTTTACGGGCGATGCGATTGGCGTGGAAGGGCAAGTCTTGCGATGGATTGGTTTGGGGCAGCTGGGGGAGTATCAATTTCCGGCGGCCAATAAGCCTATTGTTGAATTGCTTACCGCTCTGCCCGAGTGTGCTTCCCTTAGCTCTTGAGGAGCAGACTTTGGTGTAGTTGAGTAACTTCTGCCCGTAGATTAATCAACGATTTGGAATTATCAATAATATAGTCTGCGTGCTTGAGCCTCTCGCTTCTGCTCATTTGCGCTGCCATTATTCTTTCAACTTGTGCGGCTTCGTTGTTATCCCTCTTTACTGTTCGCTCGACTTGCAGGGACTCCGGAACATCCACTACAACAATACAGTCCGTCATTTCTTTTTGATGTGTTTCCAGAAGCAGTGGCGAACTGAGTACTGTGTACGCAGATTTTGAGTTTTTCAGTTGATGCTGAATTTCTTCTCCAATGAGTGGGTGTGTCAGTTGTTCCAACCACAGGCGTGCGTTTTCATCTGAAAAAATCCGGGACCGCAGAAGCGCTCGATCCAAAGACCCATTCGGCAGCAGAAACTCGGCCCCAAAATGCTCTGCGATAGCTTCGAGTGCGGGCTTTCCGGGTTCAACGATAATTCGACTCGCGAGATCTGCGTCGACGACTGTTATGCCCAACTCTTCCAGCATGGCAGTAACGGCAGATTTTCCGCTCCCGATACCTCCTGTCACTCCGACAATCATGGTTAGGGCTGCATCCCAGAAACACCCATGTAATAGGACATGAGTGTGTCACCCCACATTAGAGCGATCCATCCGGCCATCGCGAGATAGGGGCCGAACGGGATTGGCACGTCCTTTCCTCTGCGAGTGGCGAGCATAATTCCAATTCCGCACACCGCACCTACCAGTGAGGACAATAGAATTACTAGAGGAACAGCCTGCCAGCCCAGCCACGCCCCAAGAGCTGCAAGAAGTTTGAAGTCGCCATAACCCATGCCCTCTTTGCCGGTGAGTAACTTGAAAAGCCAGTAAACGCTCCATAGTGAAAGATAGCCCAGCATCGCACCCAATACTGCGTCTTGCAGGCTTACTGTTGCTTCGAGCAAACTAAATACCAGTCCCAGCCACAACAGTGGCAAAGTGATATCGTCGGGTAGCAGCTGGTGATCGATGTCAATCATGGTCAGAGTAATCAGCGACCAAGTAAAGAGCATGGCGCCAAGAAGTGCCCATGAGGCGTTGTATTGAGACGCCAAAGCTAGAGTCATCAGCGCAGTTACAAGTTCAACGATAGGGTAGCGCACAGAAATGCCAACAGCACAGTTACTGCACTTTCCTCCCAGAAACAAATAACTCAGCACGGGAATATTTTGCCAGGGTTTGATTGCTGCTTTGCAGTTAGGGCAGTGCGAATTGGGCTGGGACAGGGTGAATGTCGATTCCTCTGAAGCTTTCCGTTTTATCTCCAGTAGTTCGCAGCAATCTTTGCGCCAGCGAGACTCCATCATCGCGGGCAGTCGATAGATGACAACGTTGAGGAAGCTGCCTACAACAAGGCCTAAGGAAAACAGACAGCTGTAAAGTAACCAGAGATTTTGGTTTAGCGCGTCTAGCATAGGTACCTGGTTATTCCTTTTGGGTGCTCACTTTAGAATGTCCCAAATCTAAAAGCTGAGGGGTTTATACGACCGACCCGAGCATAAAGATAGGCAGATACATGGCGATCATCAGTCCGCCTACCAGAACACCTAGTACAGACATAATGATGGGCTCCATCAAAGAGCTGAGGCTGTCGACGGCATTGTCCACGGCTTCCTCGTAGTGGTTCGCAACCTTGTCAAGCATCTCATCCAGTGCGCCGGACTCCTCACCAATCGACACCATTTGCAGTAGCATATTGGGGAAGAGGCCCGTGGATTTTATCGAGTTGTATAAAGTAGTACCCGTGGTGACATCGTCGCGGATTTGACGAATGGCTTTGGCGTAGACGGAGTTACCTGCGGCTCCGGCGGTAGACTCTAAAGCCTCTACCAGCGGCACGCCTGCAGCGAAGGTTGTTGCGAGTGTGCGAGAAAACCTGGCGATAACTGAATTAAAGACAATGTCCCCTACGACGGGAAGCTTCAGCGCAATTTTGTCCAGAGTTTGTGCGAAGGCTACTGAGCGTATCTTGGCCTCGCGGAACACAAAAATAGTCGCAATAATTCCAAGTACGATGATCCACCACCATTCCTGCACGAATTCAGAGATACTTAAAACAAATAGAGTAAAGGACGGCAAGTCGGAACCGAAACTTTTGAAGGTTTCAGCAAATTGAGGCACTACTTTAATCAGCAGGATACCCGTAACCACGAGGGCAACTACGACCACCGCAATTGGGTAGGTCATGGCCTTCTTGATTTTGGCTTTGAGTTGTTCCGTTTTTTCTTTGTAGGTAGCAACTCGATCAAGCATGACTTCGAGTGTGCCCGAAGTTTCGCCAGAGGCTACCAGGCTACAGTA
>JADGEN010000133.1 GCA_016744355.1 Halieaceae bacterium | reverse complement strand
GCTCGGCATTGACTGGCGACAGTATCAGCTGATGCTGCAGCGTCGCAACAAGCTCGATACTTTGCTGACACAGTACGAGGTCGTGGATGTTCCCTAGGGGCTACATCGTCTCCATCGCCATTGCTGCGCTACTTGTCGCCGCCGCTCCACTTCGAGCCCATGAACTGGGCATCGCGAAAGTGATGCTGGATTTGAGTGACAACGGTCGCCTACTGATTGAGGCGGACGCGCCAGGCAATACCACGCTCGTGACGCCGCATGTGCCGCCACACTGCCGCCTGCTCGCAAGCGAACCGATCAGCAACAGCAATGCGCGCTACCGTTGGCTATACGCCTGCGACACGCAAGCCCTGACCAGCGAAGACCGCATCTCGCTTCCCTGGCCCCTGGAGGGTATATACCTGGACCAGGATGACGAAGGGCGATTCATTGATGGCACAGGCGGCTCGATTGAGCTACGGCTAAACGAGGTGGTGGCGCCCACCGCTGGTGCCGACACCGTTACAGCCTACCTCTGGTTTGGTATCACTCATATTCTCAGTGGCTGGGACCATCTTGCGTTCGTTGCCCTACTCTGCCTCCTCGCCCGCGGTATGGCGCTGGTAAAGCTGATCACCGCTTTTACTGTCGGCCACTCAATCACTCTGGTGCTGGCGACCCTGAATGTCGTCCACCTACCCACCGCACCGACGGAAGCGAGCATTGCACTATCCATCGTATTTTTGGCCCGCGAAGTATTGCGTGGTGCAACGCCGGGCGAGCGCTACGGTCTGGCCCTCGCTTTCGGGCTCCTGCACGGGCTCGGATTCGCAGGCGCCTTGCAGGACTTTGGTCTCTCAGGGGGTGCTGTATTCCTGCCACTACTGGCCTTCAACCTGGGTGTAGAGATGGGACAGTTATTATTTGTCGCAGCGCTTACACTACTGCTGATGATGATGCCCAGGACTATCCCAGAACAGTCCGCGTTCAGCGCAGCCCGGGCGACCACGCTCGTAGCCTGGTTTCTGGGTAGTCTCGGTGCGTTCTGGACGATCGAACGCGTAGCGGGTTTCATTACAATTTAAAAGGAGGAAGACATGGCGTTTCTGTCCATGCCTATACATCTTGCAAATTTACCGACAAACGCATTCTCGATCATTGGCGCTGTGAGTAATCGACAGAAAGGCATGAAATAATGAAGCGCGTCCTGCTGGGTACTCTGGCTTTTTCCATTGTCATTTTCAGTCTCGTCCTGATCTTCGCGCTGCGAGGGCTCGATCTCACTTTTGCCCGCCAGTTTATTGCAACACTTGCAAGTGAGATGATCGGCCGTGAAGTACAACTGGAGGGCTCGCTGAACTTAAAGCTAGGCGCAGATTCCCAGTTGTCAGTGTCAGAGGTTCGTATCGCAAACACGGAGGGAGCCGGACCGGAACCCCTGATGATGCTCAACTCGCTTGTCGTGCGGGTGAGAACAGCCAGCTTGCTGCGAGGCACTCCTCATATCCGTCTGCTACAAGTAGACGACCTTCAACTTCGCATCCGGGAATTTGCCGACGGCACGACAAATTTTCCGGTTATTCCGGGCAGCGAAGAAGGCTCTGAGCCTACCGATGAGTACACGCTAACCCTACCTTTTATTCTAGAGTCAATTCGATTAAAGAACGTCGTAGCTGACTTTCAGAGCGAGCGTTCTAAACACTCTCTACAATTTAGCATTGAAGAGTTTTCGCAACAGATGCGCGATGGTGTCGGACTGGAATTACAAGGACATGGATTTCTGGATGAGGATCCGTGGAGCCTATCCGGGGAGTTCAGTGACCTGAACACGCTTCTAACCGGGCAAAATATTAGTCACGCCTTTACTGGACACATCGCAGGGCTAGACTTGCAGGCACAAGGCAGCTTCCCCGAACTTGCTAACCCCAAAGACTGGAAACTCGAATTTTCAGTAGCCGGAAGCATTTCCAGATCGCTATCAGTACTCTCGCCATTGCTAGCCCCCGGCGCTCAATTGGATGCCCGGCTTACCATTGAGGATATCGACCCCGGCATAAACTGGCAGGCTGACATCACGCTGGATGATATAGCGCTGGTGCTAAGCGGAAAGGCCGACGACCCTCTCAAACTCGAGGGTGCAAGAATTTCCCTGGATGCTCGCGGTAGCAATCTGGCGCGTTTGGCTTCCGCCGCAGGCCTGGGAGATTTACCACCACGTGCTTTCAGCGCTTCTGGCATGTTGATTCGACAGGGCAGCCATTTTGAAATAGAGGAACTTGTTCTGCTATCGGGTCCCGACCGTCTGCGCCTGGATGGCGAATTTAGTAACTTCCCCTTAACACGCGACGCCAATCTGATCTTGCAGATAAGTGGCCCAGACTTCTCGGCATACCAGTCGCTACTTCAGCTCCCCCTTACACTGGCCGTACCTTATACCTTCTACGCGCAATTGATCGATCAGGAGCAGGGCCTCGAATTAGTCACATCCGAACTCCAGTTAGGAGAACACCTCGCGACTGTTCAAGGTCCGGTGGGAGGCTATCCAGGCTACGAGGGCAGCGACTTGACCTTCGCCATTTACGGACCAAATCTCGATCAACTAGGCACCGGACTTGGGCTCGCCGGACTACCCTCTAAAGCCTACAAGGCAAGGGGCAAGGCCTTGGTGCTTGATGGAGGAAAAGTATCGGTGCGAAACCTCCGTGTCGATGTAGGCGCCATTTCTGCATTCGCGTCTGGCGAACTGGGGCCCGTACCAATACCTGATTCGCTTGACCTCAATCTCACTCTGAAGACTAGCTCTCTGGCTGAGTTGGGGGAATTACTCGGCGTTACGGGGCTGGCGCCACAAGCTGTGCAATTCAAGGCCAGAGCATTTGGCGAATTGGACCAGCTAAAGCTGAGCGAAATTACCATGCAGGTGGCAGACGCAACTCTAGTCAGCGACGGGACCATCACCCTCACCGACGCAGGCCCCATAGGCAACCTGGACACTGAAATTAGTATTCCCGACCTTCCAGGCATACTGGGCGAGCTGTCTCCTGCAGGGTTGGCAGAGGGTCCTTATATAATATCAGTTACGTCTAAGGTCGCGGGAGGAGTCGCTACAGTCGATAGATCTGAGATAACCGGTCCGGCCCTCGAAGGGACATTTTCAGGGCGTTCAGGCTCGGGCTTTTCAATTGTCGGCGCGTCCCTGCAAGCAGAGCTCAACTTAAAATCACCAAAAGCGCTGATGCCTTCAGTTGGGGATTATCAGCTACCACCAGAGCAGCTCCTATTACGCTTAACCTCCAGTGCGACCGGTGCGGCAACCTCTATCACTGGCTCTCTGGAAGGAAAAATGTCACGCCTGAATGTCACCGCACTCATTCCCCAGCAAGATAACACCCCCATACAAATGACACTGTCCGGAAAGGGAACGAACCTTGCCGCATTCGGTGGCTATTCTAATTTACCCTTGTTGGGCGTTCCCTACAGCGCTGAAGTCGCGGCCACGATGGAGGCTGAAACCTACCGGGTCAACGTAAAACAATTGATAATTGGCGCAACGGGAGTCACAGCAGAAATACACCTACAGCAGGGTGACGCTCCTCGATTGCAGGCCGCAATAAAGGTACCTCGAGCCGACATAAGGTACTGGCAAGCAGGTGATGAATCCACAGAAAATGGAGCAAGTGAAACTACCACTACTTCCACCGCACCGACCACCGCGAAGAAACTCATTCCTAAAGTAGTGATACCAGTAGAGTTTCTTTCTAAATACTCTGGCGATATAAGTGTAATTACTGGCAAGCTTGGAATACCTGATCCCTTTTTTGATCATGAGTCGCTTATTGATCGACTGGATGTAAATGCAAAGCTGGACAACCAGGTTCTCGATATCACCCTATCCGAACTTGAGGGTAGCCGAGGAAAACTCAGCGGAAGTATGAGAGTGGAATTAGACGGAAAACTTCCTACAGCGTCTATTCAACTGGAGGCAATTGACTTTCCGTTAGGCATTACCGCGAGTGGCGACGCCATCCATAAGCTCCCTGTTCATTCCCTAAACGCACAGTTTTCCGGGACTGGTCAGTCTCTTCGGGATGTCCTAGGTTCACTCGACGGCGCGCTGGAACTACACGGTGGTCCCGGCGTAGTTAATGACATCGGCCTTAATATGGCAATGGGATCATTTACCGATCAACTGCTAGAGTTACTTATCCCAACAACAAACACAGACCCTGATGTCGCAGTCGAGTGCACGGTGCTTGCACTACAGGCTCATGAAGGCGTAGTTACCCTTGACCCCGGGTTCGTGATGCGAACCGCCAGAATGGATATGGAAGCCAAAGGCACTATCGATCTCGAAACTGAGAAAATTCGCGTACGATTTTCCAATAATGCACGAAAAGGATTGGGCATCAGCGCTTCCGGCCTGATAAACGCCTATATACAAATCGTAGGTACTCTGGCGGAGCCAAGCATAGGCATCGACGCCAAGGGTGCCGCAGTTGCGGGTTCCACCGCAGTCGCGACGGGAGGCCTGTCTATCCTCGGGGAAAAACTCTTCGATCGCTTTGTAAGCCAGGATCAGCCTTGTGAAAGTGCCCGTGACCGATTACATGAAAACGATAGTGAGAAACCAGGTTCATGAAAACGTAGAAATCCACCTGTCTGTAATCAAGCATTTTTCCGACTGGCCTTCTCATCCTGCACTCGCCCTAGAACCGCGCCTACGTGGGCCTTGAGAGCAAACAGATTGGTAGCATAAGACACAGGAATTCGGGCGGTCGTCACCTTCCGCTCGAGGTCATTTAAAGTTTTCTCTGCCTGATGCAACTCCTCCATGCTGGAATTTTCTAGTTCACGATCGATACGTCTGAGTTGAAGGTAAACACTATAGATTTGACGTCGCATCGCCCAAGCAAAGGCAGAGGGCATCAACTTGAGCATAGGGTACACAATACCGAAAAGAGGTATCGCGGCCACCAGCAACTGCATCACGAGTACAGCAAGCCAGAATGGCAGATACCGTAACAGTAACGGTAAGCCATCATCATAATAACCCAGAGCGCTATCGCTCAGTGGAATACGATAAGCGACAGGCGCGGGGTATGTTCCTTCATTGTGAAACAGATCGTGCCTGTTATGAATTCGCGAAGCAGCGTCGAGCAACAGGGCCTGCACCGAAGGATGCAACCCCTCTCGCACCGCCAGTATAGAAGTAAAGGCAAGAATTCGAGTGTCTTTTGCCGGAAGATTAAGTGCCAAGCTACCCACGCCAGCGGGGACCACCAGCTTGCGGAGCTCAGGAAACAGCGCGATATAGGCATCAGCCCGGGCGAAGTCGACAAGCACGATGCCCTCTGTCGATAGTAATTCTCCGACCACGGGAGTCACTAAATTACTAACCATTATTGCCGCGTCAAGCGCACCTGCTTTGAGCTGGGCCGCCGCCGTAGCTGGATTTAATTCCAAGAGGTCAAGATCACCCGGACTCAAATGCAGCAGTTGAAACAGGGAGTGGGCAGCTGCATGGGACCTACTACCAGACGGCCCGATAGAAATACGCTTACCTGAGAGACTCACAACATCTCCTTTGCCGATGTCTTCATCACTAGTAAAAATCCACATTGGCTCTAGAAACAAAGCGCCAAGAGAGCGTAGTTCGGGGGCCTGTTCTGCATCGGGTGTCCCCATCGAGACAAAACCGACATCGCTATTACCCTGAGCCATTCGAACCAAGTTTTCCCGCGCCCCCCCTGAGGGTTGCAAGTCCAATCGCACCCCACTTTCTGCCAAAATATTCTGGTACTGCCTAGCATACTCGGCATAGGCACTCCCCTCGGGGCCGGTCGACATAGAGAGAACGCGGGGCGGTGAAGGGTTGAGCAGGCGAAAGGCTATGATCAGGCTACAGACACTGACCACGATGGTGATAGCAATTAGAGACAGCTTAAGCTTTTTCACAACTAAATATCCTGTGGGAGAAGAAGTATCATTTCCCCAATAGTATCAGATGCCTAACAGTTGCTACGGTACTGGCAAGTTAAAAATCAGAATCGAAACAATTCCTATCAACTGACTTCAGGCCACCGCCCTACTCCATTCACCGAACGCACTTACCCTGAGATCCCGATAGTGTTCTGCCCTGATCAAGTGCCTGCCCAAATTGAATAGATTTGATACAGCAGCATGAGCACCCAAAAACCTTTGCGCTTGACCTGTAGATTTAAATCTTCGCATCACTCGTTCTCGCACCCTGGTCGGCTCATGTGATTGCTCTGCCCGATTATTTTCATACTGTTCGGTGCTATGAATCACATCCGGCATCAGCTCTCGAACGGCAACGCCATAACTACGCAGTTTATCGGTAACGATTTTCCTTGGCTCACCTCCATGACTTCGTAACAAGCGCTTGAAATAATGCTTAGCTGCAGCACCATCTCGCCTAGCCTGGAGATACACATCAACCACCTCACCATCCTGGTCAACAGCCCGCCAGAGATAGTGCTGCTTGCCATTGATCCTCACGAAAACCTCATCTATGAAGAAGGTATCACCATAGCCTCGGTGTTTTCGCTTCAAGCGGCGCGTATAGATTGCGCCAAACTTGATGCACCAGAGACGGATGGCTTCGCGGCTGACGGTGATGCCGCGCTCAGCGAGTAAATCTTCGATATCACGGTGGCTGAGATTGAAACGATAGTAGAGCCAAACAGCATAGGAGATGATGTCAGGTGGGAATCTGTGGTGATGAAATGGACACCTCTTGCAGAAGCGGCGGCCTAGCGCCAAAGTAGATGTGTGTCATCAACAATCAATCAAGAGGTGTCCGATATGAACATTAGCCTACTCGCCATTGATTTGGCAAAAAGTACTTTTCAGGTTTGCGGCGTCAATCGCCAGGGAAAGGAAATCTTTAACCGTGCGATAAATCGCAAGAAGCTCACAGCCCTGATCGCCCAGTACCCAGGTATTCCTGTTGCAATGGAAGCCTGCGGCGGCTCCAACTATTGGGGGAGAACCTTCCAAAAGAACGGTCATGAGGTGCTCTTGATACCTCCCCCGCATGTCAAGCC
>JADGEN010000132.1 GCA_016744355.1 Halieaceae bacterium | reverse complement strand
CTCCTGAACTTCGCCATCACTGACATTGCGGATCTGAGCCACTACGTGGCGTGAGGGCTTATCAAGTTGGCTAAAACCGATAAGCTCCCAACCAAAGCGGGCATCAATGGACGCCTGATTAAGGACATGTTTTTTAAGCACCGTATCCACCTCATTCTGGCCCAGGATGGTTTTCAAATAGGGGGAGTGATACAGCTTTTTGTCACCGTCTCCAGCGGCAACCAGTTCCAGTAACTGATTATGGGAAGGCAAGGCAATTTTATAAACCAGCCGACCATTCATGCTTGAGGTAAACAGATAGTCGGCGGGAAATTCCGGCGCGATGCCGTTGTCGATTAAGGCCTGATCAATACCCCAGCGGCGATAAAACTCCATAGTTCGATTGGCAACCGCATTAGCTCGCGGGTGTGGATTTACCGCTGTTGTTTTCTCCACCAGAATACATGGGATATTACGAAGGGCTAGTTCGCTTGCCAGGGACATACCGACGGAAGAACCGCCAACCACAAGAACTGGCGTTGTACTGTTTTTCATCCTGGACTCACCTCGTTAAGCGATAGTTGCTAATATTTTACATTTGAAATATTATAATTGTAAGTATACTGACAATGAAAAGTGAATCAATAGAAACTTTAACTGGAAACAACAGCTTGGTTTAACGTCACTTTTGATACGGGCTAATACTGAGAAAAATAAATTGATTATTTAATAGCACCATGCTGCTATTAAAGTGCATTCAAAATACAACATTCGAGATGACGATATCATGACAACTTGTTTTGAGGCTTTTAAAGAAACCGCCGACAAATTTCCCGGCAACGACTTTTTACACATTCCCGCTGAGGCGACGAAATCTTACAGCCCTACGGCCATCGATTTCCGCTATGAGCAGGCCCTGACCCAAATTCTCTCCTTGCGCAACCTATACCAGGGCGCCGGCTATGGCTGCGGTACACGTGCCGCCCTACTGCTTGATAACCGGGCTGAATTCTTTTTCCATTTTCTGGCCCTTAATGCACTGGGCGCCAGTATCGTGCCGATCCACCCCGACTTGAGCCCGGAAGAGAAAAGCCATCTGCTGTCCCACAGCGAGGCAGTGTTCCTGGTTACTGTTGATGAGTTCAAAGATACTTGCGATGCCGTATGCGACACCATTAATCGATCCATACCCGTGGTCACCCATGCTCGCATGGCTGACCTGCCGCACAACCCAAACCCGGCCGCGCCCATCACCCCGGGGTCAGAAACAGAGGCCGCTATTCTGTATACCTCCGGCACCACCGGGACTCCCAAGGGCTGCGTCCTGACCAATCACTATTTCCTGTCCTGGGGGCGTTGGTATAACGCGCTCGGTGGCATGGCCACATTACAGCCGGGGCAGGAACGCCTGATTACCCCCTTGCCCCTCAATCATCAAAATGCCCTCGCCTGCTCGTTTATGGGTATGGTGATGGTCGGCGGCTGTGTCATTCAACTGGATCGTTTTCATTCGTCAAGCTGGTGGGCCTCGGTACGCTCCTCCCGCGCCACCATCATTCACTATCTTGGTGTCATGCCCGCCATGCTGTTAAACAAACCGGTGGAGGCGGACGAGGACTTTAGCGAGCAAATCAAATTTGGCCTCGGTGCCGGAGTGGACCCCAAGCACCACGCCTCCTTTGAAGCCCGTTTCGGCTTTCCCTTGCTGGAAGGCTGGGCAATGACGGAGACGGGCAGTACCGTTTGCCTGATGACTACGAACGAGCCCCGGCATGTAGGAGAGCGCTGTCTGGGCAGAGCCTCCGCCACTATGGATTATCGGGTAGTAGATGAAGCGGGGAATGATGTACCCCTGGGCGAATCCGGCGAGCTACTGGTCCGCAGCAAGGGGGCGAATCCGCGCAAAGCCTTTTTCCGCGAATACCTGAAGGACGAGGCAGCTACCGCTGAAGCTTGGGAGGGAGATTATTTCCACACCGGCGATGTGGTGCGTGTTAGCGATACAGGCTATTTCCACTTTGTGGATCGCCGCAAGAACGTTATCCGTCGCAGCGGCGAAAATATCGCCGCCATCGAGATTGAAGCCGCCCTGCTGCCCCATGCCAGCGTCAGCGCCTGCGCCGTCACCGCCGTGGATGACGAATTTCGCGGCGAAGAAGTAATGGCCCTGATCCAGCTTGCCGACGGTAGCCCTGGAGACCGCGAACTGGCGATGAGTATTCAAAATTTTTGTATGGACCGGTTGGTTTATTACAAAGCCCCCGGCCATGTCGTTTTTGTAGACACCCTGCCCGTGGGCTCCACCCAAAAGATCAAGCGCGGCGAGATCAAGACACTACGGGACGCGGTGCTGGGGTCGCCGGATCATTACGACCTGACCGGTCTGAAAAAACGCCGCAAGGGCATTTAACATGAAACGCAGCCGCAGGCCTTATCAGGGCATAGCTCTGACCGCCCCCGTCACCATTCCCTATGTGCGCAAGTCCGACCATAGCACTACCTGGTTTTTGGGAATGGCGCTGCGGGACCTCTGCCACAACGCCGGCCTTGCGAAGGCAGAGATTGATGGCATGAGCGTGTCCAGCTTTTCACTGGCACCGGACACCGTGACTTCGCTGACCGAAACCTTTGGCCTGACACTCAGCTGGATTGACAGCCCTTATTTGGGCGGCAGCGGCGGTGTAATATCAGCCATGCGAGCGGCCCGAGCCGTACAGAATGGCGACGCCCGCTATGTTGCCTGCCTAGCCGCAGACAATGCAAAACCACAAAGTTTTAAAGCGCTGGTAAAGAATTTCAGCCGCTTCTCACGCGATGCCGCCTACCCCTACGGTGCTGCTGGACCGAACGGGGTTTTCTCGCTACTAACAAGAAAATATATGCAAACCCATGGTGCCACCGATGAAGATTTCGGACGCTTATGCCTTTCCCAGCGCAGCAATGCCCAACTGAACCCCCATGCCATGCTACAGGCCGAGCTGACTATGGAAGACTATCTGTCCTCCCGCCCCATCGCCGAGCCCTTAAAGCTACTGGACTGCGTGATGCCCTGCGCCGGTGCCGAAGGGTTCCTGGTAATGACCACCGAAGATGCCAGAGCCCTTAAGCTCCCCTATGTCGAACTAATCGCAGGGGAGGAAAACCACAATGCCATCCGCGATGCCGATGTACCGCTGCGAGGGGGATGGGATCTGTTTCGCGACGAACTGTACAGTGCAGCGGGCTGCGGCCCGCATGATATCGATGTGCTCTATACCTATGATGATTACCCCGTCATTGTCTTTCATCAGTTTGAGGGGTTGGGGTTTTGTGCCCCGGGAGAAGCGGCCCGTTTTGTCCGTGACACCGACCTGACTATTCATTCCACAGGCAAGGACAGGCACCTGCCCCATAACACCAGCGGCGGTCAACTCTCCGCCGGACAGGCCGGCTTTGCCGGAGGCTATCTGGGCTTAACCGAGGCCATCCGTCAACTGACAGGCCGGGCTGGAGCGCGACAGATCAGCGGCGCCCGCACGGCCCTGGTGAGCGGCTTCGGTATGGTAAATTATGATCGCGGACTATGTGCCGCCGCCACTATTTTGACCGGAGCGGAATCATGAGTGCCACTATTTCCCTCCAACGCTGTAATGATTGCGCCCGCCCGCAATATCCCATGCGTGAGCTATGCGGCCACTGCCTGTCGCCCAACATCAGCATGACCAATGTGGATGCCCATGGGACATTACTGTCCTGGACCCGGCTACACGCCAGTATGGAGCCCTATTTTCACGACCAACTGCCCTGCCTCGTCGGTGAAGTACGGCTGGTCGGGGACGTTATGATCATGGCCCACCTGGACCTTGCGCCGGGAAACCCACCGCCGCAATCCGGCATGTCGGTCCGACTGTCCCTGCGCCCGGCACTGGATGATCAGCCGGCCTATTTTGCTACACCCGAACAAGGAGCCTAAAAATGACCACCAAACAAAACAATATCGCCGTGGTAACCGGCGGAAGCCTCGGCATGGGGGTTGATATTTGTCAACGCCTGCTGGCCGACGGTGTTACGGTGATTAACCTGTCCTATGAACCGTCCAAATTCAATCACCCCAATCTACACACTATCAATGTCGACCTGACCGACCGGGCGGCGACTCAGGCCGTCGCCAGTGACATCGCGACCGAGCACAATGTCAGTCGTTTTATTCATTGCGCCGGCACGGTACGTCCCGCCGCCGTGGATGACGTGGCGCTGGAAGATCTGGACTATTTAACAGAGCTGCATTTGGGTTGTGCCATCACCCTGACTCAGGCATTTATCCCCGCCATGCGTGAGGCCGGATTTGGCCGCATCATTCTCATATCTTCACGTGGGGTGCTAGGCCTGCCAACTCGAACCGTCTATTCCGCCACCAAAGGCGCTATGCTATCTATGGCCCGCACCTGGGCTATGGAACTCGCCGACCAGGGTATTACCGTCAACACCATCGCCCCCGGCCCCGTGGCCACCGAACTGTTCCAGAAATTCGTGCCCGACCCGGAGCGCCAGGCAGAGATTGCCGCTACAGTTCCCGTCAAGCGACTGGGCAAAGTTGAAGATATTGGCCGTGTGGTACATTTTTTACTGGATGAGGACAGCAGCTTCATTACTGGCCAAACTTTCTATATCTGTGGTGGTGCCAGCCTCGGCACCCTAACGATGTAACAACTCGAGATTATTAATATGGCAAAGTACGGTCTTCACAGCTCTCCAGGACCCCTGCTCAGACGCACCCATCAAATTGGCATGTCTATATTTGCCGATCGATTCAGCGACATTGATATAACCCCGCTACAATTCTCAATACTTTGGGTGCTCAATCAACACCCGGAAATTGATCAGGCCACACTGGCCAAAGCCGTTGCGCTTGACCGAATGACCTGTTCAAACATGGTTACTCGTATGGAGCACAAGGGCTTAATCGACAGAAAAACAGACCCTGAAAACCGCAGGGCCAAGCTGCTTAAAATCACCCGCCAAGGCAAACAATTACTGTCTCAATCTGAAGCGCCTATGCAGCAAGTGCAAAATGAACTGCTAAAGCCACTAAGCAAAGAAGAGCGGAAAATGTTTCTTCACTGCATGACCAAAATAGTGGACAGCCACAGCGAGGCCTCCAGGGTTTCGATGCGCTATTTGCCGGTCAAATAAAGGGTATCGACAAGTAGTGGATGGCCAGCCAGACCGTGGCCTGTTTCGGGTATATCGGTGCCGCTTGTATGTATTCATTGTCGATTCTATCGGCTTGGCCGGGCTAGCTGGGCAAAACCAATAGAACGGTTAAAGCTCGGAGATGACTGATTTAACCCAAACCTTGGCATCTACTTCTGCCAGCTTAATGCCGCGGCATTTGGCGATACCAAGCAGACAGTCGTCTATAATCGTGCGTTCCCTGGCTGGCGGATCCAATGTTATTTGTTGTCTTAGCTGATTGAGGAAAACCCTTTCACTCTCTGCTAGCTGCTCCTCTTCAGACATTCTCGCATATCGCGTTTCAATTTGCTTTTTGTATCGGCCTACTTTATTCCGCACCCGTTCATCAACTCGCGGCACCCACACCTCATCTCTGTCAGCAGCCTGTATGGCGCCACTCACATCCCGCACTACCCATGGATCGAGCTTCTCCACAAATGCAGCGCCATCCTTATACAGGAGTCTGAGCTGTTTCTCTCCATAGGCTGCGCCATTGGGTAAGGGCAAGTTGGCTAGGAACTCTATAACACTGTCCACCCCTATGTTCCGCGAAATGATTTGGCGGCGGGACACTTCTGCCCAGATTAACAGGGGCAGTAGAAAATGATTCTTTGGCTTCCCCTTGCTTCGAGTTTGGATGGGCGCGACATTGTCCTTCAGCGCGTCCACCATCTCTTGCAGGTAGTCACCCGTGAACTTCCCTGGCTCTACTGTATGCCCCCAGCGATCGAGGATCGCATCTATAGCCTCACGCAAGACGTTTCCCCAGTTTGATGACATCAGCGTTGATAATAGTGTTCTGATAACTTAACGTTCGCAGGTCGAAAAATACCCACCATTTGAAATCAAACATCCCTAGCTCCCTCACCCTAGTAACCGCATACGATTATTCTACACGGTTCCTACAGTTAAGAGTTTGAGCCGAGGAAATTCCTGTAAATGATAATCAGACTACTGCCCTGCTCCGTTTAACTAATGCGCTGGCCGTTGATTTGAGATACTGATTGGCGGACTCCAATCGCCTCCCCATGCTGAACAGATTCTAAACTCCAGAATGCGCGGCTACGAATCGTGGAGAAAAGCCACCCCAATACCCGACCGGGTACCGACAACTTAACTTTTTGAGACGAAAGGAAAATAGCCTCCGATCTCAAGCAACAGCCCTACTCCATTCGCTGAACGCACTCATCCTGAGATCCCGATAATGTTCAGCCCTTACCAGATGCCTACCCAGATTAAACAGATTACTGACAGCGGCATGTGCACTTACAAAGCTCTGCGCCTGCCCCACCGATTTGAACTTACGCATCCCTCGCTCTCTCACCCTGGTCGCCTCGTGAGATTGCTCTGCGCGATTATTCTCATACTGTTCGGTGCTGTGGATCACATCTGGCATCAACTCACGATGCGCCACTCCATAGCTTCGCAGTTTATCGGTGACAATCTTCCTGGGCTCACCACCGCGACTCCTTATCAGCCGCCTGAAGAACCGCTTTGCAGCGGTACCGTCTCGATTTGCCTGCAGGAATACATCAACAACTTCGCCATCTTGGTCCACGGCCCTCCACAGATAATGCTGCTTGCCGTTGATCTTGTGGCCCGGCACACCGGCAAAGACTTCATCGATGTAGAAGGTGTCGCCATAGCCTCAGTGCTTACGCTTCAACCTTCGAGCATATAAAGAGCCAAATTTGATACACCAGAGACGGATGGCCTCTCTGGATACGGTGATGCCTCGTTCGGCTAGCAGATCTTCAATATCGCGGTGACTCAGATTGAAGCGGAAGTACAGCCATACGGCGTAACTGATGATATCGGGCGGGAATCGGTGCTGATGAAATGGACACCTCTTGCAGAAGCGGCGGCCTAGCGCCAAAGTAGATGTGTGTCATCAACAATCAATCAAGAG
>JADGEN010000131.1 GCA_016744355.1 Halieaceae bacterium | reverse complement strand
AACAGCGCTTGAGTTTTTTCCTGCGGCTGCGCCGAGGCAGCAGGAATCGCTGCCAAAAGTCCTAGCGCGATTGCGGATAGCACCGAAACTTCTTTGATCCTGGATGGCACGGCGGCCCCCGGTGATGTAATTAATTTTGGATATGATACACAGTTCTATAGGGAAAGTGAGCCTGCATGAGCTGTTGATTTCCATTGCGAAGATTTGAGTAAGTGGCCTGAAATGACCCGATTTAGTTTGAAATAGGCCTTTTCAATGTCGACCCAGCAGCGGTAGGATAAGCCACCAATAATATAAACGGAGTAAAAATATGCCTCGCGTCACCTATATCGAATTTGACGGCACCGAACACATCGTAGAAGCAAACAGCGGCGACAGCTTGATGGAGACCGCAGTGAGTAATCAGGTTCCAGGCATTGATGCTGATTGCGGTGGCGGCTGCGCCTGCGCTACTTGCCATGTCTATGTCGATGACGCCTGGCTTGCTCAAACGGGTGAAGCCAGCCCCATGGAAACCAGTATGCTGCAATTGGCCGAGGGCGTAGGCGACAACAGTCGTCTGTCCTGTCAGATTAGTTTGAGCGAGTCTCTTGATGGCCTTGTGGTCAAGATGCCCGAATCACAACACTAGCGTGGAGAACTGCAATGACCTCAATTTTGCCCGACCCCTATTCCATTCCACTGGAAGAACTCGACCCCAGTAACTCCAACCTTTTTCTCAATCAGGAGCATTGGGCCTATTTCGAGCGATTGAGGAAAGAAGACCCCGTTCACTATGTTGATAGCGAGGCCTTCGGGCCCTATTGGTCGGTGACAAAGTTTCAGGACATCATGTACGTAGATTCCCACCACGAGCTGTTCTCATCTGAGCCGAGAATTACTCTTGGGACATCGAGTATCGACTTCGAACCCCCCATGTTTATCGCCATGGATCCGCCACGGCACGATGAGCAAAGGGCAGCAGTCACACCCGCCGTGGCACCCAAGCGCCTGGCAGAGTTGGAGGACGTAATAAGAGGGCGTGTACAAACCGTTCTCGATGGCCTACCCGTTGGGGAAAGCTTCAACTGGGTCGATAGAGTCTCTATCGAACTGACCACGCAAATGCTCGCTACTTTGTTTGACTTTCCCTTTGAAGAGCGGCATCTACTCACTTACTGGTCAGATGTGGCGACGGCAAACCCCGAGCTGGACGCCGACAAAGCACGCACCGAAGAAGAGCGTCGAGATATCCTGATAGAGTGCCAGCGTCGATTTGCAGAAATATGGCAGGAGCGGGCTCAACAGCCGCCTAAGATGGATCTTATTTCTTTGCTGGCGCACAACCCTAATACGGCCAATATGGATCCGATAGAAATGTTGGGCAATTTGATCCTGCTAATAGTCGGTGGCAATGACACCACGCGCAATACCATGTCTGCCAGTGTTTACGCCCTGCACAAGTTTCCTGAGCAGTACGACAAGCTGCGCGCGGATCCATCCCATATCACCAGCATGATTTCAGAAACCATTCGTTGGCAGACCCCTCTTGGGCATATGCGACGCCTCGCCACGCAAGACACCGAGCTGGGCGGCAAACTCATCAAGAAGGGCGACAAAGTTGTTATGTGGTATGTTTCGGGCAACCGCGATGACGAAGTTATCGAAAACCCCAATGATTACATTATCGACCGCCCCAGAGCGCGGCACCACGTCTCTTTCGGTTTCGGGATTCACCGCTGTATGGGCAATCGTCTGGCGGAGATGCAGCTGCGCATTTTGTGGGAAGAAATTATGCTGCGTTTCAGCAAGGTCGAAGTGTTGGCCGAGCCTGAACGTGTTAATTCCAATTTTGTGATGGGCTATGTCGACTTACAGGTCAAGCTGCATCCCTTAAGCTAATGTGCAGAGAAACTGATGGAGCCTCTGTTCAATAACTGAGGCTCCTCTGTCTATCCGGGCACATAGCACACACCGACTCGAAACCCTAAGTTTCTTGCACTGCAACATTTCAACAGTGACAATAGCCTTCATTACTGGTTGCAGGATGTCTTCATGGAACGATTAACGACGCTCTTTATTGATAAAGAGAGCCATAAATTTTCTGCTGCACACTACACAATCTTTTCCGCAACGTCCCGCGAACGTTTGCACGGACACAACTATTCAGTGTCCGCCCGTATCGTTGCTCCCGTGGGGATAAATGGTTTTTCGGCGGATTACAATTTATATAAAAACCGCCTGGCATCTCTGTGTGATTCTCTGGATGAGTATATGCTGCTCGCGGGCAACTCCCCCTATCAGGCTGTGCAAGAGCAGGGCGCTTGTTATCGCGTCAGTTTCGACTGCGATGAGATGCTGTTTTTGAAAAGCGATACGCAAGTCTTACCTCTACTCAATGTAACAGTCGAAGAATTATCTTACTTTCTGCTACAGCAGCTGGTGGCGGAATGTTCTGGTGAAGACCTCAGGGAAATAGAACTATGTGTGGCATCCGGAGAAGGGCAGAGAGCTTGTTCTGCCTGGACGCCTTGACCTGCTGATAAAAACTGCTAAGTTGATTACATAATAACCACAAGGAGAGGTGAGTATGAGTATGTCAAAAAAATTGGGTGCTGAGTTTATTGGCACGTTTTGGCTGGTGTTGGGTGGCTGCGGTAGTGCAGTGTTGGCTGCGGGTATTCCTGAGCTGGGGATCGGCTATGCCGGTGTTTCGTTGGCTTTTGGTTTGACCGTGCTGACCATGGCATTTGCCATCGGGCATATTTCGGGCTGCCATCTCAATCCAGCTGTATCGGTAGGTCTTATGGTTGGAGGGCGTTTTTCCAGCAGTGAATTGTTTCCCTATATCAGCGCACAGGTGCTGGGTGGTATAGCCGGGGCCGCGGTACTGTATGTTATTGCAAGCGGAGCACCGGGCTTCGAAACCGGCGGCTTTGCATCCAATGGCTATGCTGAACACTCACCCCATGGCTATAGTATGATGGCGGCGCTTGTCACTGAGATTGTGATGACGTTTATGTTCCTTATTATTATTCTGGGTGCCACCGATGAAAGAGCGCCGGCGGGTCTTGCGCCCATCGCCATTGGCCTGGGCTTAACACTGATTCACCTGATCAGTATTCCGGTGACCAATACTTCGGTCAACCCGGCTCGTAGCACCGGCGTGGCCTTGTTTGAGGGTGGCTGGGCTATTGATCAGTTGTGGCTGTTCTGGCTGGCACCAATTGTAGGCGCAGCCCTTGCAGGTGTGGTATACCGTTGGTTAGGTAGCGAAGACTAGCGCTAGCCACTAATACCGCAATGCCGCAGCAGGGGCTCGATGTCGGGCTCCCGCTCGCGAAACGCGACAAATGAATCCATGGCATCGCGGGCGCCGCCCATTTCCAGAACATTTTTCTGGAATGAGGCGCCTGTTTCTTTGTTGAATATTCCATCTTCCTCGAATTTTGAAAAAGCGTCTGCCGATAGTACTTCGGCCCACTTGTAACTGTAATAACCTGCCGCATAGCCGCCGCCAAAGATGTGCGAGAAGCTATTCTGGAAGCGGTTCCAGGATGGACTAATAACCACAGCTACCTGATTACGCACTTCATCCGCCAGTTCTTGTATTGATAGTGTGTCGGATTTAGCCCATTCCATATGCAGGCGAAAATCAAATAGAGAAAATTCCAGTTGTCTTACCATTGCCATTGCCGAGTGGAAATTTTTAGCCGCCAGCATTTTACTTAATAGTTCTTCTGGCAGTGGTGTACCAGTTTCGAAATGTCCGGATATGAATGCCAGCGCTTCCTTTTCCCAGCACCAGTTTTCCATAAATTGACTGGGTAGCTCGACGGCATCCCAGGCCACTCCATTGATGCCAGAAACGGCTGACACCGACTGGGTCGTTAACATGTGATGAAGACCGTGACCAAATTCGTGAAACAGGGTTAGCAGTTCCTGGTCGTTCAGTAAGGCAGGGTTATCTCCCACCGGGGGTGTGAAGTTGCAAGTCAGGTAGGCTACCGGTAACTGCAGCGAGCCCTGACTGTGGCGACGCGATCTGCAATCATCCATCCATGCGCCGCCCTGTTTATGAGGCCTTGCGTACAGGTCGAGATAAAAACGCGCGATGGCCTGGCCATTGCGGGATACTTCGAACAGTCTCAGGTCCGGGTGATAGCTTTCAAAGCCAGTCACTTCTGTCACGTCCACACTATAAAGGCGGTTTACCACTTCAAACATGCCTTTCAGTACCCGCGGGGCAGGGAGGTAGGGACGAATGTCTTCTTGAGATATCTCAAACAAGGAGATGCGCATCTTTTCGCTGTAGTAGGCCACGTCCCAGGCATTTAGATTGTCCTGGCCGTACTCCTTGAGAGCAAAGGCATTCAGTTCCTGCCATTCTTGTTGAGCTTGCTCTGTGGTGCGTTCAGCCAATTGCTCCAGAAAATCGACGACCTGCTTTGTACTGCCCGCCATTTTGGTGGCGAGTGAAACTTCGGCGTAGTTGTCAAAATCCAGTAAGACGGCAAGTTCTTGACGCAGCGTTAAAATTTCCTCGATGTTTGCAGAATTGTCCCATTGGCCTGCTTGTGGTCCCTGCTCAGAAGCGCGTGTGGAAAAGGCCTGGTAAACCTCCTGCCTCAGTGCCTGGTTGTCACAGTAGGTGATTACCGGTTGAAACGAGGGGTATTCGAGGTTGATCAAATAGCCTTCTTCGCCGGCTTGCTCTGCGCGTTGTTTTGCCCCAGCCAATGCTGTCTCTGGCAACCCTGTGAGATCGTCTTCTCCAACCAGTTTGGACCAGGCATTGGTCGCATCGAGAACATTGTCACTAAATTCACTGCTCAATTTAGACAGGCGATTCTTTATTTCTGCATATTTTTTCTTGTCTTGCTCAGGCAGTGATACGCCCGCCAGCTTAAAGTCACGCAGTGCGTGAGTGATGGCCGTCTGTTTTGCCAGCTCCAAATTCCCAAACTCGTCACTGTCGGCGATTTGTTGATAGGCAGCACACAGTTTCTGATGCTGTCCCATCCAGGTGCTGTGAGCAGATAGCAAAGGCAGGCAGGCGTTGTAGGCAGCGCGAAGTTCATCGGTATTCATGACGGCGTTCAAATGGCCTACCGGAGACCAGGCTTTGGTCAGATTGTCTTCCACTTCTTCGATTTCCGCTAGCAGGTTATCCCAGCTGTAGTCTGTATTGGCGGCGAGTAAGTTGTCGATAGAACGCTGGCTAATTTCAATCAACTCAGAGATAGCGGGCTCAACATGTTCTGCCTGAATACTGGCGAAAGGTGGCAGGAGATGATTCTCTAATAGAGGGTTTGGCATTGTTGTCTACCTTGTTTGAATGGCTAGTCGGTTTTCTTTTTCTTTAGCGGTGCAAAGCCGTCGTTCTTTTGTTCTTTGTTTACGCTGCGCGGCTTACCCTGTGCCGCCTTATTTTTCTTGCGCGACTTATTCTTGGCTTTGGGCGAGTCACTGCGCTTCTTTTTACTGCCAGCTGCTTTGCCAGATGCCTTGGTCTTCTTGGGGCCGCTGAATTTTGCTTTGAGACCCGCAAGAGTGCGTCGTTCAAATGACAGCTTGGCATAGCGCTCAATACTAACCATCAGGTTCCATTCGGGTGCGCTCACTAAAGAGATAGCCATACCCTGAGCTCCGGCGCGACCTGTTCTACCGGTACGGTGGATGTAGTCGTCGCCACTGCGCGGCATATCGTAGTTCACCACCAGATCGATATCTTTGATATCCAGTCCTCGTGCGGCCAGGTCGCTGGCTGAGACGATGTCGATTTTTCCGTCTGCGTATTGTGTGATGACATGGCGGCGATCTTCGGTGCTCATTTCACCGTGTAGAGCGGCACAGCGAAGTTTGTGATAGCGCAAAAATCCCATTAATCGGTGCGCTGTGTCGCGCTTGTTACTGAAAATTAGAGCGCGCTTGAAACCGCCCTGTTGTAGCAGAGCAACAAGCAATTTGTCTTTGTGGTCTGGTTTGTCGGCCAATATAATTTGGTGATGGATGTTACGGTGGGGCTCGCGAACCTTGCCGATGTCTATAATCTGTGGTTCGTGCATGAGTGTTTGAGCCACACCCTGTAGTGCCTTGTGTTGCAGAGTGGCCGAGAGCATCAGAACTTGTTTTTCGGTTCCACAGAATTCGCTTATTGTCAGTACGTCCTCGCGAAACCCCATGTCGAGCATACGATCAGCCTCATCCAGCACCAATGTGTTCACACCGGAAAAGTCGGTACTGCCTTTTTGGCAGTGTTCCAGTAATCGTCCAGGAGTGCCTATGATGATTTCCGGATTCTTGTTGAAAATGGACTTCTGGTATTTGAAGTCAGCACCACCGGTGATGGCCTGTACCGACAGGGGGCATTTCCCGGTGAGTTGTCGACACTGTTTGAGTACTTGTCTGGCTAGTTCTCGTGTAGGCACCAAAATCAAAGCCAGAGTGGCGGCGTCACGATTAATTTCATCGCTCAGAATTCGTTGAATGATAGGCAGTAAATAGGCGAGTGTTTTACCGCTACCGGTCTCTGCGCTGACGCTGAGGTCGGCTCCGGTGAGAGCGGCGGGAACCATTTTCTCCTGTACAGGCGTTGCCTGCTCCAGTTCCATGGATGCCAGTCCCAGATTCAGGCGGCGGTCTAATTGCAGTGCTTCAAACAAGGTAATACGCCCCAAATGGCGCTATCCTAACGCACTGGTGATGTAATACCAGACCAGTTTGGCGATAATGCGTCAAAACCACAGAGATAGAGAGTAAACAGGATGCGCCTTTCAGGTCAGTTATTTACTTTTGTCGGGCTTATGCTTTGGCTGACATTACCTGCTGCGCAGGCTTCGGCGGAAGAGATGAGACCCCATTCTGTAGGTTTGGTGCTAGCTGGCGGCGGTGCACGAGGAATAGCTCATGCGGGGGTGATAACCGCGCTGGAAGAAATGCACATCCCGATTGACGCCATTTCTGGCACGAGCATGGGGGCTCTGGTTGGCGGTCTTTATGCCAGTGGAATGTCTGCGCAGCGCTTGCGTGAAGTTGTTTTCACTATGGATTGGGAGACTGCGTTTCAAGATTCCGTACCGCGCGGGCAGATGCCCATGCGTCGCAAGAACGACGACTACGACTACCCCTCGCAAGTTCAGCTGTCATATAAAGACGGCGGAATAGCTCTCCCTCTGGGCATAGTTGAGGGGC
>JADGEN010000130.1 GCA_016744355.1 Halieaceae bacterium | reverse complement strand
GAGATCAAAAATGCATCCGTCGTTTGCCCCGTTAACGTTCTTCCACTTTGATCTGTGATTGTTCCAGAAACCATAATTGGAAGCTGAACTCCGCGATCGTCAAAGACTTCATCAATTGCATACAAAGCTGCTTTCGCATTCAAAGTATCGAAAATGGTTTCGATCATGATGAAGTCAACGCCACCGTCTATTAATGCTTGCGCAGCCTCTGTGTAACACTCACGCAGGGTGTCAAAGGTGATGTTTCGGGCGCCCGGGTCGTTGACGTCAGGAGATAGTGAGGCGGTGCGAGGTGTGGGGCCCAGAACTCCAGCGACAAAACGTGGCTTGTCGGGCGTCTCCGCAGTCATTTCATCGGCAGTGCGCCGGGCAATCTTTGCCGCGGCCAGGTTAATCTCTGCGGCGAACAGTTCCAGCTCATAATCCGCTTGCGCGACGGAGGTGCCATTGAACGTGTTTGTTTCTATGATGTCAGCGCCCGCATCAAGAAAGCGGCGGTGTACCTTGGCGACCAAATCGGGACGGGTTATAGATAGCAGGTCGTTGTTGCCCTTCAGGTCAACCCTGTGGTCTGTAAAACGATCAGCTCTGTAATCAGCCTCTTCCAGACCTTCGGCCTGGAACATCGTACCAGTAGCGCCATCGAGCACCAAAATACGTTGTTGCAGGGCCTGCTCCAATGGAGACGGATTAGTCTGTTGGGGTTTCATTGCGATTCTTGTCCTGTCTGTCCTGAAAAAGCGCGATATTCTAACAGATTAGAAGCCTTTTTTGCTTGGTAATTCATTCACAGTTAGCACCCGGGCCCTCTTATTGTTAAAATACCTGAGTGTTTTAGTCAGAATTGAATTTATTAGAGGTTTTACATGACGGTCACTATCACAGAATCTGCTCAGGAATACCTTGCTGAACTGCTGTCCAAACAGGATGACGCGCTGGGCGTACGTGTTTTTATCAATCAACCTGGCACATCAAGGGCCGAGACCTGTATAGCTTACTGTCGCGAGGGCGATGTAGACGAAGCGGACGAAACACACAAGTATCCGGCATTTATGGCATATTTCGAATTCCGCAGTCTGCCGTTTTTGGAGGACGCACTGGTAGATTACTCGAAAGACAGAATGGGCGGGCAGCTCACGATCAAAGCACCCAATGCGAAAATGCCCAGGGTAGACGAAAATAGCTCATTGCAAGATCGGATCAACTACGTGCTGTATAACGAGGTCAACCCCGCGCTGGCTGCCCACGGAGGCGAGGTGAGCTTGGTAGAGGTAACCGATGACGATTTTGCAGTTTTGCAGTTTGGCGGCGGCTGTCAGGGTTGTGGCATGGTTGACCAGACCCTGAAGGGCGGAGTTGAAAAGACTTTATTGGAGCAATTGCCCCAGCTTAAGGGCGTACGCGATATGACAGACCACAGCGATACATCACAGGCATATTATTAAGCTGGTAAGGTTTTCTGCCTGAATTACGCTAATCGCTGGGGTAAAACATCCTTGAGCGACTCGCGTAGTTCGCGCAGACAAGATTCGGTTGTTTCCCAGTCTATGCAAGCATCTGTTACAGACACGCCATATTCCAGCTGTGACAGGTCCTCAGGAATAGACTGATTTCCCGCCTTCAAGTTACTCTCAATCATCAGGCTTGTGATAGAGCGGTTGCCTCCTATGATTTGCTTGGCGACGTCCTCTACCACCAGGGGCTGTAGGTCATGGTTTTTGTTCGAGTTTGCGTGGCTGCAGTCGACCATAATGTTGGCAGCCAGTCCCGCTTTGGCCAGGGCATCTTCACACAATTTTATGTGTACTGAGTCGTAGTTGGGGCCGCCACTGCCCCCGCGTAGCACTATGTGTCCATAGGGGTTGCCGCGCGTGGTGTAGACAGAAACCTGTCCCTGGCCGTTAATACCCAAGAAATGGTGAGGGCTTGCCACAGAGCCCAGTGCGTTGACCGCCACGGTTAATCCTCCGTCGGTGCCGTTTTTGAACCCAACGGCGGATGACAGACCGCTAGCCATTTCACGATGAGTTTGAGATTCAGTGGTTCTGGCGCCAATAGCCGACCAGCTGATCAGGTCCTGTAAATACTGTGGCGAGATGGGATCCAGTGCCTCAGTAGAGGTGGGCATGCCAAGCTCGAGCACATCCAACAATAATTTGCGGCCGGTTTTGAGGCCCTCCAGAATATCAAATGTGTCGTTTAGGTGCGGGTCGTTTATTAATCCTTTCCATCCAACGGTTGTACGCGGCTTTTCGAAATAAATCCGCATAACAATATACAGCGTATCCGACAGTTCATCGGCAAGAGCGCTCAAGCGGCGGGCATAGTCCATGGCAGCTTCGGTATCGTGAATAGAGCAGGGGCCGACAACTACGAACATTCGATGATCTTTTCCATCGAGTATATTCTGTATAACTTCCCGGCTCTCGGCCACGGTGTTTTGCACGGCCTGGTTCATGGGCAGGGATTGCTTTAATTCTTCTGGTGTTATCAGGACGTCCTGAGATTTTACATTAACATTGTGTACTTGATTGTTGCTCATTAAACGTTACCTGATAGAGTGCATGGTCTTGATAATGTGAAACCGAATATTTGGAGCGTGCCTGTGTTCGCGCGCGACATTCTATAGCAGCCAGACGTATTTTAGTAGCTATGGCCGCCTGGTCACTATGACAGGCGCTATCGCGCAGGGAGATCAGGTGCCACCAGCTCAAGGCAATACACAAACAACGCACCACTCGCAGCTCCTGAGCTTGATCGAGGCGGGTTACACTGTGTTAACCCCGAATTTTCGCCTGAGTCGCGACATCGCTACAAGTTGGGACCAGATACAAGGAGAAAAGGACCAGGGCGCCTGGCCGACTCCAAAGGTATTCCCGCTCGAAAATTGGCTGATGGATCAGTGGCAAACTGCTGTTCGCGCTGGAGCTCTGAAGCCTCTCATACCAACCTCTGCAGGGCAGCAGGTGGAGTTATGGCAGGAGGTTATTGCCACCTACGAACGTGAAACACAGGGTTTTAATTTGATCCGGCCTACTGCGGCGGCGGCTCAGGCAAATAAGGCGAGAGATACGCTTCTGCGTTGGCAGCTGGATATCGACAGCATTTCCACTCGAGCGCTGTTTGAACTGGACGAGGACTGCATCACTTATTTAAAGTGGCAATCCATGTTCAATCAACGTCTGGCCAAGCTGGAAATGCAAACACCAAGTGATTGTCTCGCCAGTTTGCTGCAGTGTGCTAAAAAATTACCCGCTACCAAACTCGCTCTGTTCGGTTTCGATGAAATTCCGCCGTTACTGCGTGGCTGTGTTGAGGCTCTGGCGGAGGAACTGCAGGAATTAGATGGTATTGGCCCCCAGGGGGAGTGCGTGGCCTATCAGTTCTCCGACAAGCGCACTGAAATGGCCGCTTTGGCCAGATGGGCCAGAGAGTTGAGCAAGGCCGATAGCAGCCAACGCATTGGAATCATTGTACCGAATATGCGCGAAGACCGTCCGGCACTGGAGTACTTGTTACGCCGGGAGTTTGAGTGTTTGGGTGCCAACTACACCAGCTTACCGGTCAACTTTTCGGCAGGTATAGCACTGGACCGTGTACCAATGGTTCGCGATGCATTAATCGCTCTAGGTATGAACGCGCAGCATGTACCAGTGGATGATGTGGTGAAGTTGTTGTGTTCCCGATTTTTACAGATGGATGATGCCAATTCTCCGCTAGCAATGAGGTTTATAGAGCGTCTCTTTGATACGGGTAGCCAGTCTATTCAGGCGGGAGATTTGCGCTATCGCGCTTCCCAGCCTATGCCCGCACGCAATACCAGTGGTGAGAGTACAGAGAATGTCACTGAAGAGGGGCTCGCACTGGGGCAAATACTGCTGAAATTTTCCGCTATGCGCGAACTGCGATTGCGCGCACGCCCGTCAGAATGGGCACATCACTTTTCCTCATTGTTGGAGTTATGGGGATGGCCTGGAAAAGGCCCACTGGATTCCATCGAGTATCAGCAGTTACAAGTCTGGTATAGCTTGCTGGATGATTTTTCTGCGTTTGATTCGACTGTAGGAAAACTCTCATACGAAGAAGCTCGGAGCCTACTCACGCGAAGCTGTACTAGACAGGTTTCGCAGCCCCAGACCCCGGATAGTAATATCCAGGTGCTGGGCTTATTGGAAGCAGCGGGTCTGTCGTTTGATGCGGTGTGGATTTGCGATATGCAATCGAGTCATTGGCCCGCGGCAGCGAGGCCTAATCCGTTTATTCCTATTCGTTTGCAGCGTGAAATGAAGATGCCTAATGCCAGTGCCGAGCGCGAATGGATTTTTGCATCGCAGTTGATGTCTCGCTACGTCTCAAGTTCGGCTAAGGTATTTGCAAGCTTTGCCCAGTTCAAAGACGCAGTGCCTGAAAAGCCCAGCGCGCTGTTGCAAGGTTTTGAGTGGCAGCCGGCGCCACAGGGTGACATCGTTGATAAGCAGTGGCTGGAGACTCAAAGCGCTACGCCATTGGAATACCTTGTGGATGAAGTTGCGCCGGCGGTGGAAGCGCAAGAACTAGAAAATCTGAGTGGCGGAAGTGGCCTATTCGAAGATCAGTCTCACTGTCCGTTTAGAGCATTTTCCCGGCGTCGCCTTGGCTTAAGTGCACTGGGAGAGGCAGATGTCGCCCTGTCTGCTGCAGAGCGGGGGTCTCTACTGCACGATGCTCTTTACCAATTGTGGGGTCAACTCCAAGACAGTGCCACGCTTACAGCTACATCTGCTGAAGAGGCTGCTGTAGCAATTACTCATGCGGTAGATGGTGCGGTTGAAGCTATGCCTGCGCATAGGCGCTCGTCGTTGGGACATGCTTACTTTGAGCTGGAAGCGAAGCGATTGCGCCGCCTATTGGAAGAGTGGTTGGAGGTTGAGCGGCAGCGCACCGAATTTCGCGTGATGGCCCGTGAAGAGAGCATCGACCTGCAAGTGGATAGGCTTAAAATATCACTGCGAGTCGATCGTATCGACCAACTGCCCGATGGTGCTCAGTTTGTTATTGACTATAAGTCCGGCCGCAGCAGCGCACAGGACTGGTTGGGCGAGCGCCCATCGCGTCCGCAACTCACGCTGTATGGACTTGCCATGAACGATACCGTTGCGGGGCTGGCGTTTGCACAGGTCCGCACGCGTGAATGCAAGTACGTTGGAGCTGGGCAAATTGATGTCGCACCGGGCGTGGAAAGTAATATCGAGAAATTAGTGAAGGACAAAATGCCCGCTAAAGATTGGGAAGATCTCGCTGCACAGTGGCGCGATAACCTGGAGAGGCTAGCCAAGGAGTTCCTTGCTGGTGACGCGCAGGTAGACCCACTGTCACCCTCGAGTTGTACCTATTGCGGACTACAGGCTCTGTGCCGGGTGGGTGAAGCATGAGTATTGTAGACTCAGCCGAGCGTGATACGGCGCTGGATCCTAAACGCAGTTTTTGTGTCACAGCACCGGCCGGTTCGGGGAAAACTGAGTTGCTCATCCAGCGTTATCTCGCTTTACTTGCGCGTGTCGAAAAACCGGAACAGGTGCTTGCTATTACCTTTACCCGTAAAGCTGCGGCAGAGATGCGCGAGCGTATCCTACAAGCTCTAGAGGACGCTATTGAGGGTAGTCCTTGCGAAAGTGCCCACCAGGAAACGACGAGAGCACTGGCAGTCGGCGCACTTGATGCAGATAACGCCAGGGCGTGGAATCTTGTGCGGAATAGTTCGCAGTTAAACATCAAAACGATAGACAGTTTTTGCGGTGCCCTCACGCGCCAGATGCCTGTGCTCAGCCAATTTGGTGGGCAGGCCAGCGTGACCGACTTCGCCGAAGATTTATATGCCGAAGCCGTACAGGAATTGTTCAGTTTGTTGGGCGAAAACGGCGGGATAAGCGACGACATTAAATCCTTGATGAGCCATTTTGATAATGACTGGTCACGCCTGCAGGACCTGCTTGTTTCTATGCTTGGGCGTCGTGAGCAGTGGAGTACATCGCTGGGTGTGCATCATGATCCCGATGAGGCTGAGCAATACCTGCTACAGATGGTTACTGCTTTAGTTGAAGAAGCTCTGGAAGATTTGGCGCAAAAATTGATGCCCTATAGTAGCGAGCTGTTACAGCTGAAAAACTTTGCAGCGAAGAACTTGGGCGAACCTATTCTAAGTGATTTCCCTGGGTCTTCCAGTGTTGATCTTTCTGCGTGGAGTGACATCAGGAATCTGCTTCTCACCGCAGATAAAGCGGGAAAATGGCGCGCGCAGCTTAATGTTCGTATGGGGTTTCCAACTGGAAAAGGGGAAAACGAAGAACATAAAAAGCGACTGAAAACACTTATCTTGGAACTTACTGAGATAAACGGCCTGTTGGAGGCTCTGGTTGCGGTCAATAGCTTGCCCAGAATCGCAGCGAATAGTGAGTCCTGGGCGATGGTGGTTCATCTGTCGCGAATACTGCCCATGTTGTCGGCGCAGTTACTACTGGTGTTTCAGCGCCATGGCCGTGTCGATCATACGCAAGTTGCCCTGTCGGCTTTGGATGCGCTTGGTACGGATGACTCGCCCACTGAGTTGGCGTTACGTATGGACTACCAGTTGCAACACCTGTTACTGGATGAGTTTCAGGATACAGCGATTAATCAGTATCAGTTGGTTACTCGATTGACCCGTGGCTGGGGCGACTATAATTATGCCAACCCGGATAATCCTCGCAGTATTATGATTGTGGGTGACGGCATGCAATCGATTTATGGTTTTCGAAACGCCAATGTCGGTTTATTTCTGGAAGCGAAAGCAGAGGGCTTTAATGGCGTCAGCCTGGAACATCTGGCCTTGCTCAGCAACTTTCGCTCCGAGCAGGGTATTGTCGATTGGGTCAATGACTGCTTTAGCAAAGCTTTTCCCGTTAAGGATAATATTACCCGGAGCCAGATTAGCTACACGGTAGCCAGCGCTGTAAAATCACTAAAGAGGTCCCCGGCGGTTACCTTGCATAGTTTCAGGGGAGATACTGCAGCACAGCAGGAAATTGATTTTATCTGTCAGGAGGTGCAGCGCGGGGTAGCCGATCCGGATTGCGAATCTATTGCAATACTCGCCAGAACTCGCCCTCATTTGCAGGGCATACTCTCGACGCTAAAAGACCTTGGAGTGGAGTATTCAGCTCAGGATATCGATAGTCTTGCCAGCTCCCACGTCATTGTAGATTTAATG
>JADGEN010000012.1 GCA_016744355.1 Halieaceae bacterium | reverse complement strand
CGTCAAGGCCGAAGTCGTGCAAATGCACGAAAAGCTTCAGCGCCCGGAGATGTTGGTGGGCTCCACTTACAAGGTAAAAACCCCAATGTCGGAGCACGCGCTCTATATTACTATCAACGACATTATTCTCAATCAGGGCACCGAACACGAACAGCGACGCCCCTTCGAAATATTTATCAACTCCAAAAACATGGACCACTACCAATGGGTGGTTGCCCTCACCCTGATTATTTCCGCCGTGTTTCGCAAGGGCGGCGATGCCACCTTCCTGGTTGATGAGCTCAAGGGCGTGTTTGACCCCAAGGGTGGCTACTTCAAGCGCGGTGGTCGCTTCATGCCCTCGCTGGTCGCTGAGATAGGTGAGGCGATTGAGAACCACATGAAAATAATTGGCCTTATTCCCCAAGAGAAACTGGACGATCACCAAAAAGCATTCTTGGCCAAGAAGCGCGAAGAGCTGGCGAGCAACGATGGCACAGAGGCCAGTGACTACCCTGTTAGCGCCCAGCTGTGCAGTAAGTGCAACACCAAGGCTGTGGTATTCTCCGATGGCTGCATGACCTGCTTGAGTTGTGGTGATTCTAAGTGCGGGTAATTGTTTTAGTTCTGCCTGAATTTACCAGGGTTTGCTAGACACCTAATAGCGATTCCCTTCCCGTCTGTCCCCTGAGCTTGGATTATCTTCATTGCAACTGAGTGTTGACCACTATTTTGTTATGCAGTGTTTTATGTACAGGACAACGGTCGGCAATTTCCAGTAGCCGTTGGCGTTGCTCAGTGCTCAGGTCACCCTCAATTACCAGTTGCCGCCTGATAATGTCTATCTGCGGATTTTGTTCATCACATTGCAGGCAGTCATCGCCGTGGCTACGCCCGTGAGACAGGGTTACGCTGACCTTATCTAGGGGCCAATTTTTGCGCTGCGCATACATACGCAAGGTCATGCTGGTGCAGGCGCCCAGTCCTGCAAGCAAGTGCTCATAAGGATCTGGACCCAGGTTGTCACCGCCTACGCGCAGCGGCTCGTCCGCCAACCAGGTATGGTCATCACTGCTTACTGACTGGGTAAACGAACGGCCTGTTTCTTCTACCAGCACTGCACCCGGGACAACGTTTGGCTTTTTCTTCGCTAGCGTTTGCTGCTCCAGATACCGGCTGGCCCAAGAAGCGATACTATCCGCTACGTATTCGGCATCAGCTTTGTTTGACAGCAGGTGATCTGCCTTATCCAGGGTGATAAAGCTCTTGGGGTGTTTTGCCTGTCGGTATATCATCTCTGCCTCACTTATAGATACGGTGGTATCCAAGGGCGCGTGGAAGATAAGCAGTGCTTTCTTCAGCGCAGGCAGGTGGGTCATATTCTGTGCCTGTAAATCGTCTATAAACTGCTTCTTTATGTTGAATTTACGGCCGGCGAGATCCACCTCGGCCTCGCCATTCGCCACAATGGCCTCCATATCGCAGCTAAACTGCTTCGCAACGTGGCTCGCGTCTGCTGGCGAGCCAATAGTCACCACTGCTTTGCTTTCTGGAATACTGGCCGCGGCTTTGAGTATGGCAGTGCCACCCAAACTGTGCCCAATCAGCAGGGCTGGCGCGGCGTATTCGTCGCGCAGGAAATCTGCCGCCGCCAGCAAGTCCTGTACGTTGGATGAGAAATTGGTATTGGCGAAGTCGCCGTCACTGCTGCCAAGACCCGTGAAATCGAAGCGCAGGACTCCGAAGCCCTTTGCGACCAGCGCCCTGGAAACCCGCGAAGCGGCTGCGATATCCTTGCCGCATGTGAAGCAGTGGGCAAACAGGGCATAGGCATCTACTTTACTTGAGGGTGTTTCCAATAAGCCTGACAGCAGTTCGCTGTCGAGATTGCTGAATTCCACTTTAACGCGTTGTGTCTTCATTTTTGTCTACTTGTCCTCCACAATGTTTCTTCGCCGTACTTGCCCTCGGCTTCGGTTTTCTCGCCGCCACCCTTGGCAGAGCTGAAAAAGAGTTCACCTCAGCAAATGCCAGCGGGTATACAGATCTATTTGTCTTAAAGAGCCTTGCGGGCTCTTCTGGTGAGCCAGTAGTCCAGGCTTAGGTAGCGTCCGCCACCGGTGAAGAATAGCGACAGCAACATAACGAAATATGTGATCGCAAATTCCACGCCATTGTTCAGAATGGTGACTGGCCCGGAACTGGTAAGCCATGTGTAGTTCCCGTGTTCTCGCAGAATGGAAATGATCCTCTGTTTCTTTTCTACAGCTTCCATGACACGCTCGTTTGCCAGCCAGCTAGAGGCATCCGAAAGTGCCAGCCAACCGTTGTCCCAATGCACGCTATAGGCGGCCACAAACATCACGACCATCAGCGGTATGGCTATAAAGCGTACGCTCAATCCCAGCAACAAGAGGATACCACCTATGAATTCAGTGCCTACAGCCAGCGCCGCCATAACTTCAGGAAACGGAAAGCCCAGGCTGTGTTCGAACCATGCGACTGTATTTTCGAAACCTACCAGCTTGGTCCATCCAGATTGCAGCATGATAGGGGCCAGAAAGAGGCGAAATGCCAGAGGTGCCAGACCCTCAAGGTGTTGCAGCGATGTTTCGCCGCGGTAGAAGTTAGTAAGGAAGTTAATCATGATCTTGCCCTCTAAAAATCGGTGCCTAATGTGATAGTAATGTTGTTTGGTGCTTGCTGGCTAAGACGCTTGCGTTAATTTGGCCAAACTCCGCACATACACGGCAAGGTCATCAGAACCGCCAATATGGGTATTTCCCTGGAAGATTTGGGGAACTGTTCGTCGTCCGCTGCGCGCGACCATCTCGGTAAATTTACCAGGGTCAAAGGTCACCTCAATTTCCTCGTATTCCCATCCCAGGCTGTCGAGAAGCCGCTTGGCTGATTTGCAGTAAGGGCAATAGTCTTTGTGATATACAGTAAATGTGGCCATTCTGTGTCTCCTGAAGTGTATGCTTGAGTGACAGTTAGAATACCCACCTTGCTCTAATGTGGCCGTGTCCCAAATGACGAAACACGTGTCTGAAAGTCCGTTTCTTTGACGAATAGTTAACTGCTTCCGCATGCAAGCTACAAGCGCTACCTTCTTGGGCTTCCCAGAGACGTTTGTACATGGCTTTGATATCAGGGTCGCCGACCACATGGATATATACAAGACGCGGAAAGACGGACGACAGTGCCACTTGGGGCAAAAAACCAATCACGCTAACGAACTGTACTGTCCTTAATTGGAGAATCAGGCGAGTCCCTGCGCTCCACCAGCTGCAACTTCTCTACTCTGGATAATTTTTTGATGCCCGCCTCTCGCTGCTGAGCTGTGCTGCGATCATACGCCCTCTCGGACCATAATAATCTCACCGGCCTGCGACCCCGTGTGTATTTGGGACCACCCGCCAGCTCGCCATTGTGCTGCCGTAGACGACGGGGCAGATTGGCAGCGACCCCGGTATACAAAGTGCCATCGGCGCATTCAAGCACATAGACCTGCCAGCCTTCTTCAGCCATGGACTAGATCAATACCGCTTCGTTTTCTTCGGCCACGTCGTATACGCCACAATCCGCGAGAACTACTGCCATTTTGCTCATGAACTGCCTTCAAGTGAGTAACTATAATTTCCTCATAATAGCAAAGTGACTGAGAAGATATTGTCTCGCCCGAAGACTGGTGCGCTTATTTTTTGACAAAGGACAACAGGGGTTGAATCGTTCTAAGGTATTATTGCCTTGAATCATTAAGGAGAGCAGCACTTGGCAACCGTAGTCAATTCCGCCGCAGAGGCAATCAGCCTGATACAGTCGGATCAGCAAATCTGGGTTCACTCAATGGCGGCAACGCCATCGCTTTTATTGGAGGCACTGGTTGAGCGTGCTGCCCAACTGACTAACGTCTCCCTGTTGCAACTACACCTCGAGAATGCAGAGATGTTAACGGCCTCTTATGCCAAAGGACATTTACGGCCCCGCTGTTATTTTGCCAGCCATGCCACAAGACATATGATCAACCAGGGCACAGCTGATTATATTCCGATGATGCTATCCGACATTCCTCGCTCCATGCGCACCGGAGAGCAGCCGGTAGATGTTGCTCTGGTTCAGGTGTCGCCCCCAGATAAGCACGGACTGTGTTCTCTGGGGGTATCGGTGGAGGCAAGCCGCGCGGCCTGCGAGTCTGCCAATACCATTATTGCCCATGTAAATCCGCAGATGCCACGCAGCCATGGGGACGGATTTATACACTGGCGAGAAATCGATCTGGCCTTTGAAAAATCGGTGCCGCTGCCGGTTGTAAGACCGCCTCCCCCCGATAAAGTCACACAGCGTATCGCACAGTATGCCGCCGAACTAATCGGCGACAGGGATTGCCTACAACTCGGAATAGGCGCCATTCCCGATGCGATTATGAGTAAGCTTACTCACCTGAAGGATCTCGGGATCCATTCAGAAATGTTCTCCGATGGTGTCGTAGACCTGGTGGAGCAAGGCGTCATTACCAATCATTTTAAATCTACCCACGCGGGCACTCTGGTTGCAGGTTTTGTAATGGGAAGCCAGCGCGTGTATGACTTTATCGATGACAACCCTGAAGTTGTTCTTCTCGATATTGAATATGTAAACAGCCTGAACTCCATTAGTCGCAATAAACAGCTTGTATCGGTCAACAGTGCGCTGCAAATAGACCTCTCAGGGCAAGTGTGCGCCGATTCCATTGGCAGTGACATCTATTCAGGTGTGGGTGGTCAGTTGGATTTCGTGCTTGGCGCTAACCTATCCCAAAACGGCCGCTCGATTATCGCCCTACCCTCTACCGCAGCCGGTGGAAGCATTTCGCGAATTGTCCCAGTACTGACAAGCGGCGCCGGAGTGGTGACTCCTCGCGCCAACGTGCACCACATCGTCACCGAATTTGGGGTTGCCACCCTGCGCGGCAAATCACTGATCGAACGGGCACGGGCATTAATTAATGTTGCCCATCCAGACTTCCGGGAAGAACTTGAACGGTGGCTGAAAGCCGCATTCCCAGGGTAAATATGCCATAGGCTTCAGGCACGGAGCTATTAATTAGCCACGACTCCATGCATGGTATTTTTCAACCCAGCTCAGCAACTTCTCCGGCTTGCGTGCCTTGCGCCACTCACTGGCCAAAAACTTATTGCTCTCGCTGAGCGTGGGGTAGATGTGAATGGTCGCAAGAATTTTATTCAAGCCTATACCATGTTTCATCGCCATCACATACTCGGTGATAAGCTCGCCGGCGTGATAGGCCACAATCGTCGCACCCAGAATTCGGTCTTTGCCTGGCACTGTGAGCACCTTGATAAAACCATGAGCCTCACCGTCGGCAATAGCTCTGTCCAGGTCATCAATATCGAAACGGGTCACCTCAAAGGGAATGCCTTTTTCTATTGCATCACTCTCGTTTAATCCTACCCGGGCCACTTCCGGATCGATAAAGGTCGCCCATGGCACCACAAAGTAATCCACCTTAAATTTCCTGAAGCGTCCGAACAAGGCATTCACCGCCGCATACCAAGCCTGATGGCTGGCCATGTGGGTAAACATATAGGGTCCAACGATATCACCGCAGGCAAAGACATTCGGGATACTGGTTCTAAGATAGCCGTCCACTTCGATAGTGCCATTGGCATTGGTGAAAATTCCAAGATTATCAAGGCCCAGCCCCTCCGTATTTGCTGTGCGCCCTACTGACAGTAACACCCGATCAAACAACAGTTCGCGCTCACCCTGGGGGGTGTCGAAAGTGCAACTCTGGCCCCTCTCATCCAACTCAAAACGTTTTGCCTCATAATCGCAGAAGATAGAAATTCCTTCCCGCGAAAAAGCCTCCTGCGCCATAGCGGCTACTTCTTCATCCTCACGCGGCATAATTCGAGGGCCATGGCTTACCAGTGTGACTTGAGTTCCCAAACGCGAGAACGCCTGGGCTAATTCACAGCCTATAGGCCCCGCACCGAGAACGAGTAGTCGCTTGGGCGCCTCTCGAATATCCCAAAGTGTGTCCGATGTCAGATAGTCGAGCTTATCCAGACCGGGAACATTCAACACCCGCGCTCGTGCACCACTGGCGATAACAATGTTGCGCGTGGTAATGCGCTGGCCATCTACCTCCACTTCCCAGGGAGAAATAATAGTGGCATTACCGCTCACACAATCGACACCCAACCCGGTGAATCGCTCGACAGAATCGTGTGGCTCTATGGTTTTAATGACCGATTGAACGCGTTCCATTACCTGCTGAAAGTCCACACTCACCGGTACTTCCCCCAAGCCAAATTCGTCTGCTCGGCGCATGTATTGCGCGATGCGGCCCGATCGAATAATGGCCTTACTGGGTACGCAGCCGGTGTTAAGGCAGTCTCCACCCATCTTGTGCCGTTCAACCAAAGTCACTTTGGCTTTAACCGTGGCTGCTATCAGAGCCGTAACCAGACCGGCTGAGCCGCCTCCGATCACAACCATGTTGGTGTCGAACTGTTTGGGCTTTTTAAACGCCGCCAGCCTTTGGCGTGCCTGCATACTCGCCAACAATTTTTTGGCCAGAAACGGGAAAATGGCGAGCAGTAAAAATGACGACCAGACCGACGGAGATACTATTCCCGAGAGGCTTTCTAACTCTCCAAGTTGGGTTCCTGCGTTCACAAATATTGCCGTGGCGGGGAACATGCCAAGTTGTGACACCCAGTAATAGCGACGCGTAGGAATAGGCAATAGGCCCATAATAAGGTTCACAGCTACAAACGGGATGATAGGCACCAGGCGCATGGAGAATAGGTAGAATGCGCCTTCGCGCTCAAAACCTGAGTTTAGTGCGCCCAGATGAGCAGAGAACTTTTCCTGCACCCAGTCCCGCAGCAATGTCCTGGAAACCAGGAATGCCAGAGTCGCACCAATACTGCTGGCAAAAGACACTAGCAACAAACCGTACCAAAACCCAAACAGGGCACCCCCCGCCAGGGTAAGGAACACCGCCCCGGGAACAGACAGGGCTGTGGCCACTACATAGAATGCAAAATAGATCAGCCCCGTTAGCAGTGGATTCTGCGAATACCAATTGCGCAGATCATCAATGTTTTCCTTTATGGATTCCAGCTGCAAAAAGCTGCCAAGGTCGAAATAAACCCATGCCGACATCGCCGCAATGACAACCATGACGATAGCTAACTGCTTTTTTCGCATATTGATGCTCCAGGTAACAGACATTGATAAAACAGACTATGGTTTTGTACAGAGGTTCCACCACTATAGCAATTCGCTATAAAGTCATAAGTAAATAGTCCTGCAGAGTATTTGTGTGATGGCGTCCAAATGTTATGATTCACACATCTGTAGCGAGCAATAATCGCTTCGGAAACCTAACAATTCCTGGAGAAAACAATGAGTGACAAAATCGTGCACGTCAGCGACTCAACATTTGACGCCGAAGTGCTCAATTCCGACATACCCGTACTGGTAGATTTCTGGGCAGAGTGGTGTGGCCCCTGCAAAATGATCGCGCCGGTACTGGATGAGATTGCAGATGAGTATGCAGGTAAGCTCAAGATCTGCAAAGTGGATGTCGATTCCAACCCCGACATTCCGCCCAAGTTTGGTATTCGCGGCATTCCTACTCTAATCGTATTCAAGGGTGGCAATGTCGAGGCAACGAAAGTGGGCGCTTTGTCCAAAACCCAACTCTCTGAATTTGTTAAAGAATTGGTTTGAAGAAAAAGGCGTCCGGCAGTGCTGGGCGCCCATCCCCCACGTTAGCTTTTGTGTAAGAAAGCGGTAGACGACTCCCTCACACCGTGCTACATTTCAATCATTCGCACGTTCCTGTGCAAAAATAACAACACCACCACTCTAAAAACTCTACTATATTACTGAAAACATTTTCGCTAAAAAATAGCTAACGTTTATCTGACGATTCAAATTCTGTGTCGGCACAGATAGGGTCTAAGCCCAATTCAACCTTGTATCACCTCCTTCAACTACCTCTCAGAACTCTATATGAACCTAACTGATCTCAAAACCAAATCCACCCAAGAACTCATTGATATTGCCAAGGAAATGCGCCTCGACAATATGGCGCGCTCCCGCAAACAAGAATTAATTTTCGCCATACTCAAGCGCCATGCCAAAAGTGGCGAAGACATTTATGGCGATGGCGTTCTGGAAATACTGCAAGACGGCTTTGGTTTTTTACGCTCTGCCGACAGCTCTTATCTGGCGGGCCCCGATGACATTTACGTATCTCCCAGCCAGATCAGGCGCTTCAATTTGCGCACGGGAGACTGCATTACCGGGAAGATTCGACCTCCGAAAGACAGCGAGCGCTACTTCGCCCTGTTAAAAGTCGGTGAAGTAAACTTCGACAAGCCAGAAAACTCCAAGAACAAAATTTTATTCGAAAACCTCACGCCACTGTTTCCCGATCAACGCCTCACTCTGGAAGTGGGCAACGGCAGCACAGAAGACTTAACCGGCCGAGTTGTTGATTTGATTTCCCCTATCGGAAAAGGCCAGCGCGGTCTGCTGGTGGCACCGCCTAAGGCCGGTAAAACCATCATGATGCAAAGCATCGCCCAGGCGGTTATTACCAACAACCCCGAGTGCGACATTATTGTGTTGTTAATCGATGAGCGCCCCGAGGAAGTTACAGAAATGCAGCGCACCGTGGGTATACGCGGTGCCGAGGTGGTTGCCTCCACCTTCGATGAACCCCCTTCGCGTCACGTTCAGGTGGCCGAGATGGTTATTGAGAAAGCCAAGCGACTGGTGGAGCACAAGCGCGACGTCATAATTTTGCTCGATTCCATTACTCGATTAGCACGCGCCTACAACACGGTTATCCCAAGTTCAGGTAAAGTATTAACCGGTGGTGTTGACGCCCATGCATTGGAGCGCCCCAAGCGCTTCTTCGGTGCCGCGCGCAACATCGAAGAAGGCGGCAGCCTCTCAATCATTGCCACAGCTATGGTAGACACCGGCTCCAAAATGGACGAGGTTATTTACGAAGAGTTCAAGGGCACCGGCAACATGGAGCTGCATCTGGACCGTAAAATCGCCGAAAAGCGCGTCTACCCTGCGATAAATATTCGCCGCTCCGGCACCCGCCGTGAAGATTTGCTCACTGGCGAAGAAGAGCTGCAGCGTATGTGGATTTTGCGCAAGCTACTCCACGGAATGGAAGATGTCGCTGCTATTGAGTTCCTCCTTGGTAGATTGAAGGACTCTAAGACTAATGATGAGTTCTTTATGTCTATGAAGCGTAAGTAACGCTCGCACCTGATACGGCGAGACTCACAAGCTGCGAGAGACAATATTATCAAGAGCTTCCTTAACAATACGAAGGAGACTGGGCTGTTTAACTAGCTGGGGCTTCTTGGGATTGAATAATATTGTTTGTGACTGGCCGCTGCACGAAGGCGTGGAAGCTACATTCGGTTCATACTGCAGGCCCTTATGCAGCTCCCACCCCCTCGCGCAGCTGTAGTACGAGTACCAACGGCATTATTGATTACAACTGCCAGTAGCTGTGGGATACGGGTGAAGCCGCCTGAGGGCCTGCAGTATGAACCAAAGGTGGCTTCACCCGTGTCGCACAGCGGCACGTTACTTTGTAGGTAATTCGATCCGCTGCCCGAGAGAGAACCCGTGAAATATACCGACTTGCGAGACTTTATCACCGCCTTGGAACAACGCGGTGAGCTCAAGCGCATAACAGCCGAAGTAGACCCTCATCTTGAAATGACAGAGATTGCCGATCGTACTTTGCGAGGTGGCGGTCCCGCACTGTTATTTGAGAATCCCAAAGGCTTTGATACACCGGTGCTGGCGAACCTGTTCGGCACCGAGAAACGCGTAGCACTGGGTATGGGCGCAGAGGATGTTACGGCCCTGCGAGAGATCGGTGAGATCCTTGCCTACCTGCGTCAACCTGACCCACCTAAAAGCATGAAAGACGCCTGGGATAAAGCGCCCCTGCTCAAACAAGTGCTGCACATGGCCCCCAAACTGATTAAAAACCCACCCTGCCAATACCATGTCAAGGAAGGTGATGATGTAGATCTTGGAAGGCTGCCCATACAAACTTGCTGGCCAGAAGATGCCGCGCCACTGGTTACATGGCCGCTGGTGATTACGCGAGGACCCAATAAGGAGCGTCAAAACCTGGGTATTTATCGCATGCAACTGATCGGCCCTAACAAGCTGATTATGCGCTGGCTGTCCCACCGGGGCGGCGCGCTGGATTTTCGCGATTGGCAAATTCAGAACCCCGGCAAGCGCTATCCGGTTGCCGTGGCGCTGGGCGCCGACCCCGCCACCACATTGGGTGCTGTAACACCCATACCTGACTCGATCTCCGAATACGCTTTCGCAGGCCTGTTGCGCGGCAGTAAAACTGAAGTGGCCAAGTGCTATACACCCCTATGCCGCGAACACGGCCTACAAGTACCGGCTTCCAGCGAATATATACTCGAAGGCTACCTGGAGCCGGGCGAGATGGCCGACGAAGGCCCATTCGGAGATCACACCGGTTATTACAATGAAGTGGAGCGCTTTCCCGTATTTACTGTAGAAGCGATAACTCACCGCGAGTCACCCATTTATCACAGCACCTACACCGGCAGACCACCCGATGAGCCGGCAATTCTGGGGCTGGCCCTGAATGAAGTTTTTGTGCCGATACTGCAAAAGCAGTTTCCGGAAATCAAAGATTTTTATCTGCCGCCGGAAGGCTGCTCTTATCGCCTGGCAGTAGTCACCATGCGCAAGGAATATGCGGGGCACGCCAAGCGAGTTATGCTGGGCATCTGGTCTTTTCTGCGGCAGTTTATGTATACCAAATTTATTATCGTTACCGATGAAGATGTGAACGCAAGAGATTGGAACGATGTGATATGGGCGATGACGACACGCATGGATCCCAAGCGCGATTGTGTTTTTATTGAGAACACACCCATCGACTACCTGGATTTTGCTTCACCCGTTGCAGGGCTGGGATCAAAAGTAGGCTTTGACGCCACCAACAAGTGGCAAGGTGAGACACAACGTGAATGGGGCCTCCCTATTCAAATGGACGCAGATGTGAAGACCCGGGTCGATGCCATGTGGGATGAGCTGGGAATTAAACTGTAAGCTTTAACCCCCGGCTCTTACTGCGGCGCGTCCTTGCCCGGCATTGGCAGCTGCGGCAAAGACGGCTGGGCCAGCAAAAGGCCCTCACGAAAATAGGCGCCACTCACCTTCTCTTCGCCCATAGCGTAAAGTAAACGGCCCAACTCCGCACATATCTCCGTGCTGTGCTGTAATCGGTAGCTCGCTTCGAAATAGTCCCGCGCCTTACCCCACAGACTATCCCTGGCACAAAGACGGCCCAGACAAAGTAGTAATTCTGCATCGGCGTCATGTGCAGCCAACCAACTCTCCGCCTGAGTGAGCTGCTTGCCGGGATTGGCGCATTTCATCAGGCCATATTGGCGCACCAATTGAGCATCCCACTCTTTTTTGAGCGAGCGCAGAATAAGCTTTTCGGCGGCATCAACATCACCACATTGAACGAGTAAGGCCACATAGGCGCGGGAAAACTCCTGATCCTTTTTCAACTCGGCGGGCAGGTTCTGCCACTGAGTCTGCAAATGTGTCGCCGTACCTTCCAAGGCGCTGCTTTTAAGTAAACTGGCGTATGTTTTTCTCTCCAACTGTTGCAGCTCTTCGCCACCAAGTGTTTTGTGTTTTTTCATCTCAGGCAGAAGTTTTGCCAGTTCGCTCCAGTCACCCAAGCCAATATAGGCCTTGTACATAAGCTCCAGCACATAGGGGTGCTTGGCGATGCTGCCGCGTGACTTTTCCAGCGCAGCCAGGGCCTGTTTATATTCGCCAGAGCGCAGATACATCTCAGCTTGAGTCAACTCTACGGCCACATCGGCCCCACCTTGCGCACTGCGCGCAGCTTCGAGATATTCCAGTGCTTTGTCGGGTTCATTCAGAGCCTGACTGGCACGCGCAGCGCCAAGATAGTTGAGCGCCGGAGCGTTGCTACCTTTAACGCCACCGAGTAGCTGTCGACGCGACCTGGTCCAGCTCCCCTCGATAGAACTGAACAAACCCTGATTAGTGAGCCGGGACGATTTGCGGGACTGTCTGTTGCCCAGCCAGCCAGCAAGAGAACTTTGTCCCGCCAATGCCTTGCGCATCAGTCGCAGTAAAACGTAAACGGCGAAGGTAAACAGGGCGAGCACCAACAACCCCACCCACAGGCTACTCTCGAGAGTGTAGTTTCCATAAGAAAGCAGAACATAGCCGGGGTCTGTCTCTATGAGCGCCACCACGGCAACGCCGGCCAATAGCGCAATCAGGATGATGATAAATAGCTTACGCATAGTTTATTCACCGCCTCCATTTTGCATGCGTTGCTTCAGCGCTGCATCAACGGCTGCGAGCGAGCGCGAAATATCGGGCATCGAGACAGCAATCCTGGCTTCCTGTAAGACCGAAATTTCATCTGCCAAGGCTTTGGCTGCCGCTTCATCAGAGACAAAAAACTCAGAAACCCAGTGCCTGGCGCGCTCAAGACTCTCGCGAAATAGCAGTTCGTTGCCAGACAGGAGGGCTACTTGAGCCTGCTCCAGAAGCATACGTAAATTCTGCCGCACCAGCCCCTCCCACTGAGGATCCATCAAAGCTTCAATTGGTACATCCCGACGCCGGATAATAATATAGTCAGACAGTTTCAATAAGGCCGTTTCGTAGCCCTGCAGCAACCGGCCCTGCCAATCCTCAGCCGGCTCCACCAACTCTCTTTGGGCTTTTTCAGGCATCTGGAAAATCACCAGCTTGTCGGCCTGCTCAATAAGTGCTGCCAGGGAAAGATACATGCCCTGCACATCGCGTCTGGGCACTGCCCTGACCGCGGCGAGATCCGCAGCGACAGCAGCCCTCACTTCGTACAAAGTCACTTCGTCCAGCTCTTTAAGTATGCTGTCGGCGCTACTGAGCAAGGCCTTAGCCGCCACCACATCATCGGCCATAATTAATCGCTGATTAGCCAGACGTAGCAAATATTGTGCCTCGGCGAGTAACCAATCCTGACGATCCACCGCGCCAAAACGCGACAACTCTGCGCGCTGCTCCATAAGGCGGGACTCTATGCCCTGCAACTGTTCGGCCTGTGTGCGGCTAAGCTCTTCCCGCTTTGCACTCTCCGCCGCCAGTTGTCTCTGCCACTGCTGACTCAAATCGGCTACAGAAGTGTCTTCCTTTGCTGCGGGAATAGACTCCAGGGCAGCCAGCCTGGCGTTCAATTGCGCCTCGCGACCCATGGCCTGCTTACCCACCCACACGCCTGCACCGGCAATGCCCAACACCAGCAGCAACGCCAACCAGGCCACACCAGACGAACCCTTGCCTGGAGGCTTTTCTTTTTTAGCCGCAGCTTTAGGGCTTTTTACAGGTTTATCGACTTCAGCCGGTGCGGCTGCACCCTGTTCGCTTGAACCGATACTATCGTTATTCTTATCGCTCACGTATTGTTCTCCGAGTTAGAGCTGCAGCTGTTCCAGCATTTCAAGCATGGCAGTGTTGGTTGCATTTTTAGCTTCATGCACCGCCGTGAACCCTGCATTCCTCGCCATCTGCGCCACTCTGGTTGAGGGCACGATTAACGGCTTTGTATATAATTTAATAGTTTCATCAGGACTAAGCAACGTCAACATATTACAAAAGCCCTCTCCGCTAGTTAGCAAGATCACATCGATGTTCCATTGCGCAATTTTAGCTGCAAGATCTCCCAGTGGAAGTTGCGGACATTTACGCTGGTAACAGGCCAACTCATCGACTTCAGCGCCCCTGCTGCCAAGCGTATCTCGCAGGGTTGTGCGGCCGCCATCACCCTTTACGATTAGAATTCTTTGCCCTTTTACTTGCTGCAAAGATTCAAGCGCGAGCAGGCTTTCACTGGTCATCTCGGCCCCCGCACAGATAGCCGTCAGGCCAAAATCCTCAAGCAACTTAGCAGTGGCCTGGCCAATTGCATACACAATTATACCCTGCGGCAGTCGCTGCCCCCCCTCCAATATGACCTGCATACCAAAGTGCACTGCATTACCACTAATGAATATCAGGCGTTGGTATTGCTGCAGAGAATCAATACAGGATTCGATGTCAGGCGTGAGTTCCGCCAACTTGTGTAGCTCAAGTAGCGCTTGCTGGTGGACGGTATACCCGAGGTTTGAAAGCGCCTCACACAATGGCGCCGCCACTCCCGGGGGCCGGGTGACCAGAACAGAAGCCCTACTGCGCATACACCTCGGCCAAAATCGCCTGGGCTCCCTGCGCGAGCAGGTCTTGCGCTACAGCCACACCTAAGTCTTCAGCTTTGGCGGAATCTGCCTTTGCCTCGGCACGTAAAATCACCGAGCCATCAGGCTTACCCACCAACGCTCGCAACCACAGCGTGGAGCCGCCATCAACAAGCTGCGCGAAACAGGCGATGGGCACCTGACAGCCTCCATTCAAATGGCGATTCAACGCTCGCTCGGCGCGCACTCGCACAGCGGTGGCCTCATGTTGCAAAACACTCAACAGCGCGAGCGTTTCTTTATCGTCACTGCGCAGCTCTATACCGACAGCGCCCTGCCCTCCCGCAGGCAGAGACAACTCTACCGGAATACGTTGCGCGATGCGGCCAGAAAAACCCAGACGTATCAGGCCTGCGCTGGCAAGAATGATCGCGTCATACTCCCCCTCATCGAGTTTGCGCAGACGAGTATTTACATTGCCACGAAGAAACCTCACCAGCAAGTCTGGACGCCGCTCACGCAGCTGGCACTCACGCCGCAAGCTAGAGGTGCCTACAACTGCCCCCGCCGGCAGATCTTCCAGCGCAGCGTACTCATTGCTGACAAAGGCATCGCTGGGGTCCTCCCGCTGGCAAACAACACCCAGCGCCAGACCATCAGGAAAGTCCATGGGGACATCTTTCATTGAGTGAACCGCAATATCGGCAGAGCCATCCAATAGGGCAGTTTCCAGCTCCTTCACAAACAGCCCCTTGCCACCCACTTTCGCCAACGGGACGTCCAACAGCTGATCGCCACGGGACGTCATGCCCAATAAGTTAACTACCAGACCGGGATGAGCCTGCTGCAAGGCAGCCTGCACAAACTCTGCCTGCCACATGGCAAGGGGACTCTCACGGGTTGCAATGGTAATAACGCGGGACATAAAGGTTTACTCTAATGTAGTGAGGTAATTATACCAGCCACTGGCAATGGCGGCGAGGCCAGCGCGTTCTGCGCAGACCAATCACCTGTGCTTAAGGCGCTCTTTTACGTCTGCTACATGGCGACGACTGACGGCTGGCCGCTGCTCCACCCCCAACAGCTCTACGCACCAGCTGCCATCTTCCTCACGAATCAACCTGGCGATGTGCGCAAGTGAAACCAAAGCATTGCGATGTACCCGCACAAAGCTTGTTGCAAACTCAGTCTCCAGTTCCTTGAGCGTATCGGGTATCAATAAGCTGCCCTGCGCAGAATAGGCGGTGACATATTTTTGCTCCGCCAAAAAACACTCTATCTGATTAATAGGCATGGTTTCGAGACCGCGGTGAGTCTGGCTACTCACCTGGGTGCGCTCGGAGGCCACGCGTTGCAGACTGGTGAGCTGCATGCGGTTTATTTTTCCCGCGGCGGCCAGCGCCTGTTGCAGCTTTTGTTCGCGAACCGGCTTTAACAGGTAGGCCACCGCGTGATGATTGAGAGCCTCCATGGCATATTCGTCATAGGCTGTGCAAAAAACAACCGCCGGTGGCTGCTGTAATGCATCCAGATGCCCCGCCACTTCTATGCCGTCCATGCCGGGCATACGTATGTCCAGAAACATCAAGTCGGGAGCCTTCTCACCCACAAGTTTCAACGCAGCCTCTCCACTGGCAGCTTGCATAATTTCGGCGTCGGGTTGAAGCTTTTCCAGCAGCCGTTGCAGCCGATCCCGTGCCAAAGACTCGTCGTCCACCAGAAGAATTTTCATGCGCCGTGATCCAGGGGATAACTAAACGTGATAGTAAAACCCGTTTCACTCTGCTCAGACGCTATTTTCCCCTCGCGTCCAAACAGGGCATGTAAGCGCTGCTCGATGTTGCTCAAAGCCATATGGTGCCCCTGGGTATGCTCAGCGCGAACAGGTATAGGGTTTTCAACCTTCACACACAAGTTATTCTCAGTTTGTGCGACAGTTACGATAACGGTCCCACCCTGGGGTAACTGTGAAATCCCGTGATAAATCGCATTCTCAACCAGCGGCTGTAGAATAAGGCTGGGCATTGGCTGCGTACGCGTCACAGGGTCAACATTCCACTCAACCTGCAAGCGCTCACCCAGCCGCAGTTTCTCTATACCCAGATAAAGTTCACACAGGTGCAGTTCATCGTCCACTGTGACCACGCGGGTATTTTCCTGCAAGCTAGTGCGAAACAGTTCTGACAAATCTTCCACAGCCCGCTCCGCCGCATCGGGCCGCGAGGCGATCAGGCTGGCAATACTGTTCATTGTATTGAATAAAAAATGGGGACGGATGCGAGAGCGCAGCGAATTGAGCCTCGCCTGAAGCTCGGACTTTTCGCGCAGCGCCAGCTGATGACGCAAATAAAAGTATCGAAGGGCAATACCTCCGAGAATACCGGCAAGGGCAAGGTTACGAACAATCCACCAGGTTCCAGCATTACCTGATGAATTGGCGTAGGCACCGTAAAATAGCTGTGGATAGAGTTGCACGGCCAAATAGCTACTCGCCGCGCTCACCAGCAAGATAATAGCAAGACAGGCCGATGCCCCAAGAGGCAAGCTCATGCCCGCAAACACCTTCCTCGATACGCACAGCAATACCGCGCATAACAAAACAATCCACTGTACAAACAGTGAGCCTACAGCCAGCATATCCCAGTCAAATCGGGGCAGCGCGCTGCTGGCGAGAACGTGCACCAGTACCAACAGCTCAGCCAATATTACCAGTACAAAAACGGGTCGGGGGGCACAGAGGTCAGGCACAAAAAATTCTCCCGCCGCTATCTCGGCCCGCCCCTGTTTATTATGCCCCTGTGAAGGCTGCATTGTTCCGCTCCCAACGCCTGTTAACTGTTATATACTTACGCCCCGAATTACAGCCTAGTTTACCTAACAGCAGGATTTCTACCAGCATGAGTAACGAGCGAGACAACAACAATCAAACCAGTACTCTATGGGGCGGCCGTTTCAGCGAAGCGACCGACAGCTTTGTACAGCGTTTCACCGCATCTGTTAATTTTGACCAGCGCATGGCGGGCGAAGACATAGCCGGCTCTCGCGCCCATGCAGACATGTTGTGTGCAGTCGGCGTGCTTAGCGCAGATGAGCTCTCAGAAATTCACCAGGGCCTGAATCAGGTCGAACAGGAAATTGCTGACGGCAGTTTTGCCTGGTCGATAGAGCTGGAAGACGTGCACATGAACATTGAAGCCCGCCTCACCGAGCTGATTGGTGTGAGCGGTAAAAAACTACACACCGGCCGCTCGCGCAACGATCAGGTAGCCACCGACATTCGCCTGTACCTGCGTGGCGCCATCGACCAGATTGCGTTAGAACTGAGCCGTCTACAAAAAGGTACTATCGGCCTGGCTGCCGACAACGCTCACACGGTTATGCCCGGCTTTACTCACCTGCAAACCGCACAACCGGTCTCATTTGGCCACCACCTCCTAGCCTGGAATGAAATGCTGCAACGCGATTACAGCCGGCTTCTCGATTGCCGCGAGCGTATGAATCAGTCCCCTCTGGGTGCAGCGGCGCTAGCGGGTACCACTTACCCCATAGACCGCGCCCAGACCGCCGCTGCCCTGGGCTTTACCAAGCCCACAGAAAACTCCCTGGACTCGGTATCCGACAGGGATTTTGCCATTGAGTTTTGCTCATTTGCCGCACTGCTAATGACTCACATGTCGCGTATGTCCGAGGAATTGGTGCTGTGGGCCTCCGCCCAGTTCAACTTTATCGAGCTGCCCGATAGGTTTTGCACCGGCTCGTCCATCATGCCGCAGAAAAAAAACCCCGACGTGCCAGAGTTGGTGAGAGGAAAAGTAGGCCGGGTAAACGGCCACCTCATTTCCCTGCTCACCCTGATGAAGAGCCAGCCTCTTGCTTACAACAAGGATAACCAGGAAGACAAAGAGCCGCTGTTTGACACTATCGACACCGTTCTTGATTGCCTGCGCGCCTTTGCCGATATGGTTCCGGCAATAAAACCCCGCGCCGAGCAGATGCGCAAAGCGGCCAGCAGCGGCTTTTCAACTGCCACCGACCTGGCAGATTACCTGGTAGGGCTGGGTCTGCCATTTCGGGATGCACACGAGGTGGTGGGCAAAGCTGTGGCTCACGGTGTAGAAACCGGGCTTGACCTGGCAGACATGGAGCTGCGCACCTTGCAGACATTCTATCCCGGTATCACGCAGGATGTGTTTGATGTCCTGACCCTTGAAGGCTCCATCGCTGCGCGCGATCATTTGGGCGGCACCGCTCCCACGCAGGTTAGTGCCGCCGCCGCGCGGGCCTTGGCGCTGGTTAACTCGAGATAGACCCTGGCGCCACGAGGTAAGCATTGCTCGCACCCCAAAGGTGCGCGCTGTATAATTATTTTTTGCACTGCGGATTCATCACATGCGCCAACTTCTTATTGCCTCCGTGGCGCTTTGCCTCGTTTTACTCGGCGCCTGTGGGCAAATGGGTCCCTTATACCAACCCACAGAGCCTGAGCAGAACAACGAATCACCAAACCCCTGACACCTGTAACAGAGACGAGATCATGCAACCCTTTGCCTATAGAGACGGCCAGCTTTACGCTGAGAATGTCGCCGTAAGCGACATCGCAAACGAGTACGGTACACCCTGCTACATCTACTCCCGGGCGATGCTGGAATCCTGCTACAGGGAGTACCAACAGGCCCTGTCGGGTTGCGCTCACCTGATTTGTTTTGCCGTCAAAGCCAATTCAAACCTGGCGGTACTCAATATTCTCGCGCGTCTGGGAGCCGGTTTTGATATCGTATCCGGCGGTGAACTGGAACGCGTGATAGCCGCGGGCGGGGATCCTGCAAAAATTGTGTTTTCCGGCGTGGCCAAGCAGCCAGGGGAAATGGCCCGGGCACTCAAACTGGGCATTCACTGCTTTAACCTGGAATCCTCCGCCGAACTGGAAGTTCTCAATCGTGTGGCCGGCGAACTAGGAGTGGTTGCGCCGGTATCTGTGCGGGTAAACCCGGACGTAGACGCCAAAACTCACCCTTATATTTCCACGGGCCTGCGCGAAAACAAATTTGGGGTCACCGTCGACGAGGCACTGGCGGTCTATCAGCGCGCCAATGAATTACCCCATGTAAAAGTACAGGGCATGGATTGCCATATCGGTTCCCAATTGACCGAAATCACACCCTTCATTGACGCATTACGCCGACTGCTGACGCTGGTAGACAGCTTGAAAGAACACGACATAATCATCCGAGACCTGGACTTGGGCGGAGGCTTGGGCGTGTGCTACAACGACGAGACCCCACCCTCTATCGCAGAATTAATTAGCGCTATTCGCAGCGAAGTTCAGGGACGCGACCTGCAACTGGTGTTTGAACCCGGACGTTCCATTGCCGGTAATGCTGGCTTGCTGGTCACCACGGTGGAGTATCTAAAGTCCACGCCCGATCACAACTTTGCCATTGTAGATGCCGCCATGAACGACATGATTCGCCCGGCGCTCTACCAGGCATGGTTAAAGATCAATCCCGTCAAGCAGACCCCAGAGCGCGAAACGGCGCAATGGGATATCGTCGGCCCGGTGTGTGAAACTGCAGATTTTCTCGGCAAAGATCGAGAGCTCGCACCCGCTGCGGGTGACTTGTTGGCGGTATTTGGGGCCGGAGCCTACGGATTCACCATGAGCTCCAATTACAATACACGTGGGCGGGCCGCGGAAGTCATTGTCGATGGCGACCGTGCGCACCTGGTACGCAAGCGGGAGTCGTTTGCTGATATCATTGCTGGTGAGAGTTGTTTGCCGGACTGAAGAATGCCTCTACTGGTGTGGATTCAGGCCGATTAGATTAAATCCGCAGAGCGCGGTGGGGGAAGCCACTCTCGGTTCATACTGCAGGCCCTTGAGCAGCTTCCCCCACCGCGCTCTGCTCGCTTCAGTGTAAAATCAAGCTGCAGAATATAGCAGCGGTAGCTTCCCCGCATCGGGTAATACCTTGCACGGGCGTGGGGTTCCAACCAAGCAAGGTATTACCCGATGCGGGGAAGCGGCGATATACCCTCGCACTCGACATATAAACTAAACCGAGAAATTAACGAAAGAAGTACAGCATCAATGCAACTGAAGTTCACCAAAATGCACGGCGCGGGCAATGACTTTGTGGTCATAGATCTCATTAGCCAGCGCTTTCAACTGAAAAGCCGACATGTACGCCTGTTGGCTGACAGGCGCTTGGGCGTTGGTTGCGACCAGGTATTGGTTGTAGAAGCACCACAGTCGCCAGAGGTTGATTTTCGCTACCGCATTTACAACGCCGACGGCGAGGAAGTTGAGCAGTGCGGTAACGGCGCGCGCTGCTTTGCACGATTTGTGCGCGAGAAACGACTCACCCGCAAGCGTGTTATCAGCGTGGAAACCGCCTGTGGCATTTTACAGTTGCGGGTGCACGACAAAAGCCAGGTCGAAGTTGATATGGGAGCACCGCAATTTGAGCCGGACAAAATCCCATACGCGGCAACAACGCGCGCACCCGAATACAACATGGAGGTGGACGGACAATCGCTGCAGATCGGCGCCGTGTCCATGGGCAACCCCCATGCGGCATTGCGCGTAGATAACGTAGACACAGCAAATCTCGAACATCTGGGGCCGTTGATAGAATCCCATGAGGATTTCCCCCAGCGCACCAATGCCGGTTTTATGCAGGTGGTGTCAGAGGAGGAAATTAAGCTGCGGGTCTATGAGCGCGGTGTCGGTGAAACGCTAGCCTGTGGCACTGGAGCCTGCGCAGCTGTGGTCTATGGCATCTGCCGTGGTTGGTTGCACGATACCGTGACAGTTAGCCTGCCCGGGGGTAAGCTTAAGGTCTTCTGGCCCGGAGAGGGTAGTTCGGTCATTATGACCGGGCCAACAGCCCTTGTGTTTGAAGGCACTATGTCAATTTAGCTACACACCGTTTTAGCAGCTCTACAATTTCAGGGGATACAATAATAATGTCAGGCAAACCGAAGCAAACGAGCACACAGGTCACACTTAACGATGAGCTGGTTCGCGACTACCTCATGGACAACGACAGTTTTTTGCAGCGCAATCCCGACATGCTCGATTTCCTGCACATTCCACACGCATCAGGCAGTGCCGTGTCACTGGTAGAAAAACAGGCCACTGTACTGCGCGAGAAAAACGTCGAAATGCGACACCGGCTAAAAGCACTGAGCGAGAACGCCCGAGAAAACGACCTGTTGTTTGAGAAAACCCGCACTCTGGTGCTTTCCCTGCTGGAGGCAGAGTCACTGCAAGCGCTCTCCCACGCCTTCAACAAATCCATGTCCAATGACTTCGAAGTTGAATACGCCAGTATGGTGTTATTTGGTGACTACGGCGAAGATACTGGCGACTGCCGCCTGGATAGCGCAGAAAATTCGCAGACTCAAATTGGCGCGCTGCTAAAAAGTGGCAAACCGGTGTGCGGCACATTGCGCAAAGAAGAACTGAGCTATTTATTCCCCCGGTCGGGCGATGTGGGCTCTGCGGCAGTCATGCCATTGGACGGCGAGGCAAGTCTGGGGCTTATCGCGGTAGGTAGCTCAGACGCCAACCGCTACAACAACACGGTAGGCACTCTTTTTCTAAGCCAGATTGCTGACGTTATCGTTCGCCTGTTGCCCCGTTTCAGGGCGGCTTGAGCCGTCGCTAGTGGATGTAAAGTCCCATAGCGCTGCCTCCCTCGAACTCGAGGGGCCAGACTTAGCCGGCTCAACGCAACAGTTTCTCGATTATTTGCGCGATGTAAGACAGCTCTCACCGCACACCCTCACAAATTACCAACGCGACCTCAAGTCGTTGTTGGCTTTTTGCGAAGAGCATAAAATATTCATTCCCGCGAAAATCACTGAGACCGAAATTCGCCAATGGGCCGCCCAGATGCACAGGCGCGGATTGGCGGGCAGCAGTATTCAACGCAGCCTCTCTGCCTGCCGTTCATATTTCAATTATTTGGGCCGTATGCATAATCAGCGACACAATCCAGCCACCGCTGTGCAGGCACCCAGACAATCTCGCAAATTACCCAAAACCCTGGATGCCGACCAGGTTGGCCAATACCTCACATTCGATAAGGGCTCAATCACGGCCCTGCGTGACCATGCCATTACCGAACTATTTTACTCCTCCGGGCTACGCCTGGCAGAGCTGGTGGCTCTGGACATAGGCGACATTGACAGAGGCGACATGCTGATTACTGTAACCGGCAAGGGCAATAAAACGCGCACTGTACCTATCGGCTCGATGGCAATGGAGGCCATTGACCAGTGGTTGGCGGCGCGCCCGGTCAATACAGAACAGGCACTGTTCACCAGCAACCGCGGCAACAGGATAAGCACTCGCAACATACAGGCGAGGCTCAAGCTGCAGGGGCGAAAGTCGGGCATGCATCAGGATGTGCACCCCCACATGCTGCGTCACTCCTTCGCCAGCCATATGCTGGAATCCAGCGGCGATCTGCGCGCGGTACAGGAACTACTCGGACATGCCAATATTTCCACCACACAAATCTACACCCACCTCGATTTTCAGCATCTCGCCAAAGTGTACGACTCCGCTCACCCACGAGCGAAGAAGCGCAGCAGAAAATAGCATGCCTCATTCCGCCGCAATAAAAGTCATTACCTTCGATCTGGACAACACCTTGTGGGATGTAGAGCCCGCACTGTTGCGCGCCGAACAAGCCCAGCGCACATGGCTGATAGCGCATCGCCCCGGCACAATAGAAAATTATAGCCACGAAAGCCTATGGGAATTCAAAAAATCAGTGTGGAAGCGCCACCCACATCTGGCCCACCACGTAAGCCAGCTGCGCATTCAATTACTGTACGAATTGCAGCGGGCAGCAGGGTTTAACGAGGAGGAAGCTCGTAGCGGCGCGCAATTGGCCTTTGCCGTATTTCTTGAGCAGCGCCACGGCGTTGTTTTATACGAAGAGGCGCTGGGCGTTCTGGAACAACTTGCCCAGAGCTATACCCTGGGCGCACTGACCAATGGCAACGCTGACATCTACAAAACCGATGCCGCAGAATATTTCGACTTTGCCTTTCTGGCCGAGGAAATCGGTGCCAGCAAGCCCGCGCCAGACATGTTTCATGCGGCACTGGAAAAGTCAGGTGTGATGCCCCGGCAAATTGTTCACGTAGGTGATAACCCTGAACACGACATCAAAGGTGCTCAAGAGGTAGGTATGCGCACAGTGTGGGTAAATTTGAGAAACGAAGAGTGGCCAAACGCGGAACGGGCTGACAGTGAAATTAATAACCTTTCGCAACTACCTGAGGTGATTTCAGAACTGCAGCGCCAGGTGAAGTATTAAATAAAATTGAGCCGGGAAACCCCGGCTCGTCTTAAAGAGCTTATTTGCCCTTTAGAATATTCTTCTTGGTTGAGTTGTATTCTTTTTCAGTAATAACGCCGTTGTCATACGCCTCTTTCAAGTCCAACAACTGCTGCCCCTGAGTTTCAGTTTGCTTAACCGTGGTCGTGCTACCGCCACAGGCAGTAACACTCAGTACCATTGCGATTACGGTTGCGCCTAATAGTGTCTTGTACATATTGATCTTCCTTGGATTTATGAATTATTTATTCTAAATGGCTTCTTCGCCGGTTTCACCCGTGCGTATGCGTATCAGTTGCTCCAGTGGCGACACAAATATTTTACCATCGCCAATTTTTCCGGTATTGGCCGCCGAGATGATAGCATCTATGGTGGCCTCTACCTGCTCACTCGCTACCGCAACCTCCAGTTTGAGCTTGGGTAAAAAGTCCACTACGTACTCAGCTCCGCGATACAGCTCTGTGTGCCCTCGCTGACGGCCAAAGCCTTTCACTTCAGTGACTGTCAGCCCCTGTACACCAATATCAGACAGGGCGGCACGCACGTCATCCATCTTGAAGGGTTTGATAATCGCTGTAATCAGTTTCATCGGTCGAGCTCCGGTGTATAAGAGTTGTTTATTATCGCTCATTTGCAGTAAGAGTAAATAAAAAAAGGGGAGCCAAAGCTCCCCTCAGGTGCCAACAAACCAATTGTTAGCTGGTAACAAACTCAGGGTAGGCTTCCATACCACACTCAGAGAGGTCAACACCTTCGTATTCTTCCTCCTCAGAGACTCGAATACCCATAACCATTTTGATTACTCCAAATACCACCAAACTGGTCACAAACACCCAACCGAAGATAGTAGCAGCACCAATCAGCTGGCCGATGAACGACACGTCGCTGTTGCTCAGGGGCACAATCATCAGGCCCAGAAAGCCGACCACGCCGTGCACAGAGATCGCACCCACCGGATCGTCTATCTTTAACTTGTCCAAGGTCAGGATGGAGCAAACAACCAGCACACCAGCGACAGCGCCGAACAGTGTGGCCATGCCAGGAGTTGGTGTGTCGGGGCCTGCCGTAATAGCCACCAGACCTGCCAGTGCACCGTTAAGTGTCATGGTGAGGTCGGCCTTACCAAAAATAACTCGCGCAGTTAACAAAGCGGCAACCAGACCACCCGCCGCAGCGGCATTGGTATTCATAAACACCACGGCGACGGCATTGGCGTCGCCGACACTGGATGTTGCCAGCACGGAGCCACCATTAAAGCCAAACCAACCCATCCATAAAATGAATGTGCCAAGAGTAGCCATGGGCAAGTTAGCACCGGGGATGGCTCGCACAGATCCATCGGCACCATATTTGCCCTTGCGAGCGCCCAGAAGCAATACGCCAGCCAGAGCAGCAGCAGCACCGGCCATGTGTACGATGCCCGATCCAGCAAAGTCGCTGAAACCGAGATCTCCCAATGTATACAGGCCAAAAACCGCTTCGCCACCCCAGGTCCAGTTGCCTTCCATTGGGTAGATAAAACCAGTCATAACCACTGCGAAAGCCAGGAAGGCCCACAGCTTCATGCGCTCAGCAACCGCACCGGACACGATAGACATGGCTGTTGCGACAAACACCACCTGAAAGAAAAAGTCTGCCGACGGTGCATAGGTGGCGGGTTTATCCGTTCCAGTCACACCATCTGCGGTGATACCTGCCAACATTGAGGAACCCAGCTCCGGATACATAATGGCGTAACCGCACAGCATGTACATAATGCAGGCAATGGCATACAAGGCCACGTTCTTGGTCAAAATTTCGGTTGTATTTTTGGAGCGCACCAATCCCGCTTCCAGCATGGAGAAGCCAGCGGCCATCCACATTACCAGAGCACCACAGACTAAAAAGTAGAAGGTGTCCAGCGCGTACTTTAATTGAAAAATTTCGTTTTCCATGGAAATAACTCTCTGTTATATGGAGGGTTTAGTGATAAGGCCTAGATAGCCTCTTCACCAGTCTCACCGGTTCGAATGCGAATGACCTGCTCAAGCGGGGAAACAAACACCTTGCCGTCACCAATTTTTCCGGTGTTGGCCGCTTTAATGATCGCCTCTATGGTTTGATCGGCAACTGCGACAGACACTGCTACTTCGATTTTTACTTTGGGCAGAAAATCCACAACATACTCCGCACCGCGGTACAACTCGGTGTGCCCTTTCTGGCGACCAAAACCTTTTACTTCCGTGACGGTAATACCATGCACGCCGATATCTGAAAGCGCTTCACGCACATCGTCCAACTTGAATGGCTTTACGATAGCCGTAATTAATTTCATGAAACTCTCCTGCTGTTGATGTGGCACCCCCCCAGTCGGGCAGGCACCGATTAGGTACGGATTTACATGCTCTTGGAGATAGTAAAAACGACGGTGTCTTCTGCCCAGTCCGTACCGAATACGTCTTCCTTGTCCAGATCGGTACCTATGTAAGCTACGCTCCAGTCCACTGCCAACCAGGAAGCAGAGATACCTGCGGAATAGTCAAAGTAGGAATCGGTATCACTGGAGAAAAAGCCACCGTCCTTCTCTACGTCACCATAGCCGGCGTGCAGATCCAGAGAGAATGTTTCACCCAGACCGAAGCTGTAATCACCGGAGACATAGTAAAACTTGCCCGTTTCCGCATAGTAGTCATCAGAGTAAACAGCAGCGACGGTACCGCCCCACAGATTTACTTTCAGATAAACTTCCTGGTAATCGCCATCTGCGCCGTTGTCGCCGGGATAGCTGTAGTACATGTAGCCGACATCAACGCCAACATTATCGTTAAGATCGCTGGCCCAACCGACGTAATAATCCAACTCCAAGCTGCCGTCGTAGTCACGGTTGGAGTCAAAGTCGACACTGGAACCCCAGGTGCCCACATATATGCCCGTATCCCACGCGATGTCAAAACCACCCTGGATCGCGGGCGACTCATCGGACTGGGAAATTCCGCGGAATCTGTAATCGCTGGTAAGCGCCACATTGCCTGAAATTTCAGGAGCCGCCTGGGCAGTGATAGCACCTGCCATCAACGTGGTGGCCAGAGCAGCTGAGAGTAAATTTTTGCTTAACATAATGGTAATCCCTGTTAGGTGGTGCATTTAGATAGATAAAGTTTAAGCCGTTATTGCTTATGCCCCCTCGTTTTTGCATTCATCGTGCCAACTCAATTATTTTCTTTATTTTTCATATAGTTAATAAGATATAACAGCTATATTCTTCATCTCTGGCATCCCAATACACCTTTTTCAATGCACTTAAATGGTACGCCGCACCATAAAAGAGCACTGTATAGATCTGTGACCCGGTCGGAAAATCCACTAAACTTTGCAATCAAACAAAACATGAGAAAGGCAAAACGAAATGGCTTTCAAACCGCCACCTATTAGTGACGTATTTCAGCAATTCAATGACGTGTTGGGCAACAAAGGCCTGAAGGGCGAAGTCGATAAGAGTGTTCGCTCTGCCGTAGCGTCGGCACTAACTCGATTAGATGTAGTAACACGCGAAGAGTTTGACACCCAGAGCGAGGTGCTTAACCGCACCCGGGGGCAAGTACTGACATTGGAAGCAGAAATTGAAGAGCTCACCCGGCAACTGGATGCCCAGAGCGAGAAATAACAACCCAAACACTGTGCTCAAGGATGAGCCAAGATGGAATTATCAGTTATCTACAGCCGCGCGATGGCCGGCATGCTTGCGCCTCTGGTGCGAGTGGAAGCCCATCTCTCCAACGGCCTTCCCGCTTTTCATATTGTCGGCATGCCCGAAACAGCCGTGCGCGAAAGCAAAGACCGGGTGCGCAGTGCCCTACTCAACTCCTATTTTGAATTTCCCGACCGGCGCATAACCATCAATTTGTCACCCGCCGACCTGCCCAAAGAGGGTGGTCGCTTCGACCTACCTATCGCGCTGGGAATTCTCGCCGCATCAAACCAGTTGCCCCCGAACCATCTCCACCAACACGAGTTTCTGGGAGAACTCGCTCTGGACGGCTCCCTGCGCGCCGTGCCGGGCGTCATTCCGGCGGCTATGGCTGCCACGGCTGAGAAGCGATGCCTGGCAGTTCCCGCTGCCAGCGCCAATCTGGCGGCACACACGCCGGGCTGTAAAATCATAGCCGCGCAAGACCTCCTGACTCTGTGTGCACACCTGAACGGCGCTGCGCCCATAGAGCCAACCCCCTGCATTACAAAAACCATAGAACACCACTACCCCGATCTCGATAGAGTCATGGGGCAGCCACTGGCACGACGCGCCCTGGAAATAACCGCCAGCGGCGGACACAATCTTTTACTCTTCGGGCCACCTGGCACCGGTAAAACGATGCTGGCAAGTCGCCTACCCGGGATACTGCCCCCACCCAATACCGAAGATGCCCTGATCGGTCTGGCCCTGCGTAGCTATTACGACAATGGCGAGTGCGACAACTGGTTTAAGCGCCCTTTTCGCAGCCCCCACCACAATGCGACCTCTGCCGCACTCATAGGTGGTGGCGGTAAACCCCGACCGGGAGAAGTGTCACTGGCGCATGGTGGTGTCTTATTTCTCGATGAACTGCCAGAGTTCAGTCGCAGCGCGCTGGAAGTATTGCGCGAGCCACTGGAAACCGGCGAAGTCACTATCTCCCGCGCCAATCACAAGATTGGCTATCCGGCCCGCTTTCAGCTGGTGGCGGCCATGAACCCCTGCCCCTGCGGCTATGAAGGAGACCCGGAGCATCACTGTCGATGCACCAGCAATCAAGTGCAGCGCTATCGCCAGCGAATTTCCGGCCCACTACTGGATCGTATCGACTTGACCATCGCCATGTCACGCATACCCGCGAGCGATTTATTGAACAAAGCGAAGGGGGCAGAGGACTCCGCCACGGTGAGAGAAAGAGTAGTACAGGCAAACAGGCGGCAGATTGATCGACAAGGCTGCAACAACGCTCAGCTGGGTGGGGCAGCGCTGAGCGAGTTTTGCGAATTGGGAAAAAATGAAAAACAGTTTCTGGAACAAGCCATGGAAAACATGAAACTGTCAGCCAGAGCGCTGCACCGCACACTGCGTGTTGCAAGAACAATTGCCGACCTGGAAGGTGTGGACACACTCAACACTGAGTACATTGGCGAGGCGCTGGGGTACCGTAATCCGGAGTTCAAACAATGAGAATTCAAAACATTCTCTTCGTTTGCAGTTTTATTGACGGACATGTGGCCGCAATATCGCGTAGTTAGCCAGTACATTTCCACCGTTTAAAGTGCCATTGGCGAAGGTTGTCAGCCGAAACCCAACAACCGGTCTTTTTATGTCCTGGCGACCTACCTCAACGGGCCGCCACTTCAAAGTACTACTCGATTCGTTAGCCAACACATCATAAAGTTGAGTGAGGTACGAAGCATTCTCCTCGGCTAGAATAGATGGCACGCCATCAAAACTGACCACATTTACAGCTGAACACAATGCTAGTTCAACATCTATAAGAGGCGGAGGGTCCAAGGTTGAAGTTTCACCGCCCTTGCGTGTGCCGAACCCCCAACTTTCTAGTGCGCCTTGAGCTTCATCCAGTTGTGCTTCTGCGACAAGCTCACTCTCGCTGTTCGCCAAAAGACCAAATGTTTCACAGTTAAGCTGCCCCCCTTCAACCACGACAGTATACGGCTTATAGTTCTTGTATCCAGCCAGAGGGTAGCTGAGAACCCAGTCGGTACTGGCTTGAATATCGGGTAAATTCACGACCTGATTTGTGACTGTTGAAAGACCACCTAACCCCAAAGCTATTGCTACCGCGTCGATGCCTTCTCCAGAGTGAGGAACGAAGCCATCTAAACTGGGCGTATCAACAATCGGTTCTGCATCAGCTAAGTTCGGGGACATATCAGCAGGGGAGGTATGAGGGACGTTATCGGCAAATTTTCTGAGAGAAAGAGCGGTATATGTAGACGCCAAGCCTTGTTGCACGTTGACTAGACTGGCTTCTCCAAATAGAGCTGAGTGGGGACTAGGCCCCATGCCAGCAGTCGGGTCATCCGCCCATTCGCCTTGGGCATCCCAACGGGCGGCTATACCGCCGCAATCCATTATCGATTCCGCTGTGACCGATGAGATACGCGAAGACACTACATAGACTTCCAAGCTGCCCACACCTGCTCCAAGGGGGAAGTCGGTGCCAACACCACCAAACTCCATTTGGTCTGAAATTGTGCAAGTTCCTTCTGCTATGCGCAATACTGGTTGTCCGCTGGCATCCTGAGTAATAGCAGCACCCCAGTTCTCAGAGGGGGAGCTGTATATACTAAAGCTATTTACTTCACTCCCATCCTCACTACTCTTAACACGCACTTTAAGGACTTGCCCCTCACCCAAGGTAAGGTTGATATAGGTATCCCAACCATTGTCAGTTGTGAAGAATGGAAAAATCAGTACCTGCCCCATACCACTTTGATCCAATTCGACGGCCAGCGAACTAAAACTTGTGAGCCATAAAAAAATAGCCAAAAATTGAATACGAACACCATATTGCATAACGATTACTTCCTTCCAGCTAACCATATAAACCCATCCACAATGTCACCCTCAACCTGATGAGTGTTGTCAAATTTACGTAACGAGTTCCGCCCAGTGTCAAGTATTGCCCTGTACCAAGCATTGTCGGCATTGGGCGACAAACGCATTTCACACTATGGGGGTAGCGTTCGTCAAATACAGTCAAATAGACCATGCGCCTATATCGACATGCTAATAGTAAATGGAGCTTTAGACTTTCGACGACTGCCTTCGCTCAGGCACGAAGCGCCCACCCATTCGGTAGCGATTGCCCGGATGAATTAAACGTGCAGAACTGACAATGGGACCAGACCAAGTGCGTCTGTGCACTAACAAGCAGGGTTGTCCGGCATCAATTTTCAATAGTTTCCGTGTACGCGCGTCGGGCATAACCGCCTCAATCACGTGCTCTACTTCAGTCAACGGCACCAATTCCATCAAGTAAGCATTGGGCGTAATACGGCTAAAATCCTGCTTAATATAGTCCGGCACAAGGGCTGCATTAACCCAACGATCTTCTAACTGCACCTGCACCCCATTTTCCAGGTGCACCAACACAGAGTGAAAAACCGGGGTCTGCGGTGGTACTTCCAGTTCCAGAGCAATATCCCGGGGCGCTGGCAACTGATCTAAGGAGTGCACAACCGCACTGTACTGATGCCCCCTATTCTCAATTTCCACTGCGATATTCTGGATTTCAAACAACGGCGTCTGAGGGATATGCTCTGCCACGAATGTGCCAACCCCTGCTATGCGCGCCAGCACCCCTGCATCGGTCAGTTCGCGCATGGCCCGGTTGGCCGTCATGCGACTAACCGAAAACTGCGCAGCTAACTCATTGTCAGAGGGAACACGGTAACCCGTTTCCCACTCGCCGCGGTCTACGTGATCGACAATATACTGCTTTATTTTTTGGTATTGTGGCTGCAACGCTATCTCTCCATTTCGCTGTACCATACCCGTATATACAAGTATAGTAAACGGCCAATTTATACCGAGTGAATCATGTCACTCCACAGGAAAAAAATGGCGACGTGTGAGCTGCTAAGGGGGTCCCGACCGCTGCTGATCAGTATGCCGCATCAGGGAACCGAGCTTCCTGAAACAATGATGGAACAGATCACGACCGCGACCAAAAACCTGGCAGACACCGACTGGCACGTGAAAAGGCTATACGACTTCGCCCGGCACCTGGGAGTGAGTTTAATCTGGCCACACTACTCCCGTTACCTTATAGACTTAAACCGGCCTGCAGATAACGCCAACCTATACCCCGGTGCAAATAGTACGGAGCTCTGCCCTACCAGTACATTTGCATCCGAGTCCATCTACCTGCCGGGCTGCGAACCCGACCAGAGCGAAGTTGCGCACCGCCTGGAACAATACTGGCAGCCCTATCACAGCGAACTGCAAAACGAACTGGCGCGCATGAAGGCGCAGCACGGTGTGGCCGTGTTGCTCGAGGCGCACAGTATTCGTTCGGTGGTTCCACGATTGTTCGAAGGACAACTGCCAGACTTGAACCTTGGCACCAGCAGCGGCACCAGCTGTAGCACAAACTTGCAGGGCGCAGTCGCACAGAGTATTTCAAGCCAGACAGAATACACGACGGCAGTAAACCAGCGCTTTAAGGGGGGCTACATCACCAGAGCCTATGGTCAGCCCTCTCAGGGTGTGCACGCTCTGCAATTGGAGCTATCCCAACGCTGTTATATGCGGGAGGAACACCCCTTCACTTACCTTCCCGAGCGCGCCAAACACATCCAGCCAGTTCTAGAGCAACTTGTGGGCACTCTATTGAGCTGGGCCGAACAACAATGACAAAGCCGGCAAAAGTACTTTATGCGAAGCGCGCGATGCTGGCAGATGGGTGGGCACAAGACGTGCAAGTCACCATTGATGACCACGGCAATATTGCTCACATTGAAAAAAACCAGACCACACCCGACTTCAATGCCGAAAGCCTACAGGGCGTACTACTTCCCGGCATGGCCAACTGCCACTCTCACGCCTTCCAGCGTGCCATGGTGGGGCTGGCTGAAGTGCGCAGCAGTCAAGGGGATGACTTCTGGGGCTGGCGCGACACCATGTATCGCTTTCTGGCAGCCATTGGCCCGCAGGAGCTGCAGGCGATAGCGGCACAGCTCTATGTCGAAATGCTAAAGGCTGGGTATACCGGCGTGGCGGAATTCCACTACCTTCATCATGCCCCGGGTGGAGCCTGCTACGACGATCCGGCCGAAATGTCACACGCCATCATTCGAGGGGCGACCGACGTGGGTATCCAACTCACGCTGCTACCTGTGCTCTATCAGTTTTCCGACTTTGGCAGCGTGGCTGCAGGCCCGCAACAGCAACGTTTTTTGCATGACGGCGAAAGGTTTCAACGGCTGCTGGAACAGCTGGCCGCCAGCTACCCCAACTCACAACAGTTAAACCACGGGATGGCCCTGCACTCGCTACGCGCAGTTGACGAGCCTCTCCTGCATCAGGGCGTTGCCACCTTGAAAGGACTTCACCCCAATGGACCTATCCATATACACATTGCCGAGCAAGAAAAAGAAGTCGCAGCTTGCCTGGTGCACAGCGGACAGCGCCCGGTAGAGTGGCTTTTAGATCACTGTAACGTTGATGAACACTGGTGCCTGGTGCACGCTACGCACCTCAATAAGCGCGAATGCGAACGCTTGGCTGCGAGCAAGGCTGTCGCCGGGCTATGTCCAACTACCGAGGCCAACCTTGGGGACGGTTTATTTCCCGCTGTAGACTTCCTGCATAGCGGCGGGCGCTTCGCGCTGGGCTCTGACAGCCATATTTCGGTGAGCCCGGTGGAAGAATTGCGACTGCTGGAATACGGTCAACGCCTAACCCACAAACGACGCACCCTGCTAGCCGGTGAAGCACAGCCTTCAGTGGGTGCAAGTTTATACTCGCAAGCATTGCGTGGTGGCGCACAAGCGCTGGGAATTAAAAGCGGTACTATCGCTGCCGGCATGCGCGCTGACTTTATTGTACTGGACGACAACGACCCAACACTTTACGGCAAACACAACGACCAGCTACTGGACAGCTGGATATTCGCTTCGCAGCGCCCCAATGTTAAAGATGTAATGGTTGCAGGGTGCTGGAAAATTCAGGATGGCCGACACATTAATGAAGAGCAAATACAACAAGACTTTTTTCGTACTATCGATAGGCTGAACAATCAGGCCTAGGATACGACAATCCTGATTTATCACTCGCTAATCCAGAGCCATTCTTGCTAGACTTGCCCCTGCATTTCACCACCTCACTTCACTTTTCAACGCCGGTAACTCTTGACTCAACTCAATCCCAAACAACGCGAGGCCGTGCGCTATATCGACGGCCCCCTGCTAGTGCTTGCCGGTGCCGGCAGCGGTAAAACCAGTGTAATTACGCAAAAAATTGCCTATCTGGTAGACAAGTGCGGCATCAACTCCAGCAATATCGCCGCCGTCACCTTTACCAACAAAGCCGCCCGCGAGATGAAAGAGAGGGTGGGAAAAATCCTCAAAGGTAATGCTGCAGAGGGGCTGACCGTGAGCACCTTTCACCAGCTGGGGCTAAATATCATTCGTACCGAGCGGAAAACGCTGGGCTTAAAGTCGGGATTTTCAATTTTTGATGGCACCGATAGCCAGACCCTCATACGCGACCTGTTAATTCAGGAGCACGGTGCCGATGGCGACCAGGCCCAGACGATTGCCCAGCGCATCTCAAGCTGGAAAAGTGATCGAATCTTACCCGAAGAGGCAGTAGCGGCAGCCACAGGCCCCGCGGACATATTGTGCGCCCAGGCCTACACGCGCTACACAAAAGCGCTTCGCGCCTACAATGCACTGGATTTCGACGATCTGATATTGCTGCCCACCATCTTGTTTGAGCGCCACAACGACATTTTGGAGAAATGGCAAAATAAGCTGCGCTATCTTCTTGTGGATGAATATCAGGACACCAACTCCAGCCAGTATTTGCTGGTAAAACAGCTCATTGGTCTCACCGGTAGCTTGACCGTGGTGGGCGATGACGACCAGTCTATCTACTCATGGCGCGGAGCCAAACCGGAAAATCTTGCTCAGTTACAGGAAGACTACCCAAAGCTCAACATTATCAAGCTGGAGCAAAACTATCGCTCCACCAGCCGCATCCTAAAAGCAGCCAACACGCTCATCGCCAACAATGCGCACATCTTCGACAAAAAATTGTGGAGTGAACTGGGCTTTGGCGATCCTATACGCATCATTCGCTGCAGCGACGAAAACCACGAGGCCGATCAGGTTGTGGCCGAAATTCTCGATCACAAATTACGCAAGCGAACGAAATTTGGCGACTACGCGGTTCTTTATCGAGGCAACCACCAGTCGCGCCTGATCGAGCTGGCCTTGCAACAACAGCAAGTGCCCTACCATATGAGCGGCGGCACCTCCTTCTTTGCCCGCAATGAAGTAAAAGACATCATGTCCTATTTGCGTCTGGTTATTAACGAAAACGATGACAACGCTTTTTTGCGCGTTGCCAACGTACCGCGGCGAAAACTGGGCACCTCATCACTGGAAGCGCTGGGTGACTTTGCCAACAAGAATCATTGCAGCCTCACCCAGGCTTGTGCGCGCATTAGCAGCGAGCAAGTGTCAGAGGCCGGCCGTCAGCGCTTGCAGGAATTCGGGCGCTGGATGGCAAGCATCAGGCGCAACAGCGAAGGCGATGACGGCGTATCGGCCATTCGCCAGATGATTCGCGACATGGATTACGAAGGCTGGCTCAACCAGCTCAGCTCCAGTGAGGATGTAGCACAGCGCCGCATGTCCAACGTACATTTCCTGGTGGACAGTCTGCAAAAAGTGATGAGCACCGAAAAAGTCGCACTGGATGAAGCCATTTCGCGACTGGTGCTGCGCGACCTGCTGGAGCAGCAGGAAGAAGAAGACGCCAGTCCCGAGAGTGTACAGCTGATGACCCTACACGCCTCTAAAGGTCTGGAATTTCCACACGTTACGATTATCGGTATGGAAGAAAAACTGCTGCCCCACCGCGCCAGCATTGAAGAAAACAGCATAGATGAAGAGCGCCGCCTGGCCTACGTGGGCATTACCCGCGCCCGGGAGACACTCAGTATGACTATGGCTCTAAAACGCCGCCAGTTTGGCGACATCATCAATTGCGAACCCAGCCGCTTTATCGATGAACTGCCCCAGGACGACCTGCAATGGCAAGGTGGGGGAGCAGAAACTCAAGAAGACAACCAAGAGCGTGCTCAGGAAACTCTGTCGGGACTTAAAAACTTATTTGGATAGAGAACAGGTATACTCCCTGCCAATCATCCCACCCCCTTTGGAGAACTCAGTGAAGCAACCCTCTATTCGCCACGCCCTACTATTGATAGGTGCCATCGTAGTACTCGCACTTTCCGCTTGTGCCAACAACTCTACCATCATCCATTCCTACATCGACCCCACTGTCAAAAACATGGAACTTGATGGCGTGCTGGTTATAGGTATAACGCAGAAAAAGCCTGCGCGTATCGAGTTTGAAGATGCTTTTGTGAAAGCATTACGTAAACGCGGCACCAATGCGATCGCCAGCCATACCCTGCTACCCAGCATTAAACCCACTAACGAGAATGTGATTGCCGCCGCAAAAAAAGCCAACCTGGATACTATTTTGGTGACACGATACCTGGGCAAAAATGACCAGGCGGTTTATCACCCCGGCACTATCTACTACGGTGTGACACCAGTCTACGGCGGCTTCGGTGGCTACTACGGCCGCGCTTATGAGGTGGCCTACGAACAACCCGTGTGGACCAGCAATGTAACCTACACTCTCAACTCCGACCTTTTTGCAACGAACACAAAAGAACACTTATGGCAGGCACTGTCTGAAACCATTAAAGCCGGCGGTACTGGCAAGCTGCGAGACGATGTTATCAGTAGCTTTATTGACAATATGAACGAGGCTGGGTTGTTTAACTAGGGCGGGGTTTTCAGGGTTGAACAGTTTCGTTTGGGGCTGGCCGCTGCACAAAGGCGGTGGAACCACATTCGGTTCATACTGAGGGCTGAACCATGCTGTTGGTGGCTGGCCGCTGCACGAGGGGGTGGAAGCTACATTCGGTTCATACGGCAGGCCCTTATGCAGCTTCCACCCCCTCGCGCAGCTGTAGCGTTGTACCAACGGCATTGTTAATCATAAATACTGGTAGCTGTGGGATACGGGTGAAGCCGCCTGAGGGCCTGCCGTATGAACCAAAGGTGGCTTCACCCGTGTCGCACAGCGGCACGTAATACTAACGGCATTGCAGCTTGCAGCTTCTGGTAGCTGCTTTCGATGTGGTGATGCCTCGCAAAGGCCTGCAGTATGAACTGAGCGAGGTATCACCACATCGAAAGCAGCGGCACGCCTCCCAGCTCCAATTCGATACAAGCCGACGCTCTACTCGACTTTCCCGCCCACAATATTCTCCATCCCCAACTTACGCTTAAGCCTCTCTCGCACACCCTGCACAATGGCGTAAAACCCCGGGATAAAGAAAGTACCAATCAGTAGCGCCGCAAGCATGCCGCCCAACACCGTAATACCCAAAGAGCGCTGACCAAAAGCACCCGCACCACTGGCTAGCACCAGAGGCAGAATACCCAAAATAAACGATACCGCCGTCATACACACCGCGCGAAAACGCAGACGCCCCGCCTCTCTAGCGGCAACTTTAATATCATCGCCATCTTGTTCGCGCTTGGTCCTGGCAAACTCAACAATAAGAATGGCATTTTTTGCAGCCATGCCAATAAGCAACACCAGTCCAATCTGGGCATAAAGGTTTAGAGCGACACCGCTAAAAAATAACGCGGCTACAGCGCCGCCAATTGCCATGGGCACGACCAAAATAATAGCCGCAGGAACAGACCAACTCTCGTACTGCGCCACTAAAAACAAATACACAAAGATAAGAGCCATAGCAAAAGCTACCACCGCAGTGCTACCCGCCTGACGCTCTTGATAGGCCATTCCAGTCCACTCGTGCCGATAACCATTTGGAAGTATCTCAGCGGCCATTTCTTCAAAGGCAATCATCGCCTGCCCGGAACTATAACCCGGCGCAGCATTGGCTCGCACCGACGCGGAGCGATACAGGTTGTAACGCTGTGCGAGGTCGGGCCCGAGAATAGGCCTGGTTTTTACCAGCGTACTCAGGGGCACCATCTGCCCGCTGGAGGAACGCATATAGAAATGATCCAGATCAGAGAGATCGGAACGATAAGGCGACTCTGCCTGCATGATCACTTTATAGGTCTGGCCAAACTTATTAAAGTCATTGATATACAGCGAACCCATCTGCGCCTGTAATGTATTGAAAATCTCACTCAACGGTACCCCCAGATTTTTAGCTTTAACCCTGTCTACATCGATAAAGTACTGCGGCACATTTGCGCGATAGGTACTGAACACCGAAGCCAGCCCCGGCGTCTGGTTACCCTCCACTACAATATTATTAAGCACACTGGCAAGCTCGGCAGGCGAACGAGAGAGCGTATCTTGCAACATAATCTCCAGACCGCCAACAGCGCCCATGCCAGGCACTGCGGGCGGGGTAATGGCGTATACCTGGGCCTCGGGTACTGCAGCGAAGGCCCGGCCGTTAATTCGCCTAGCCACGTTAAACACAAGGCTTTGTGCGTCGGTGCGGTCATCCCAATGCTTTAGAACCACGAACAGAGTACCGCCATTACTCGCCATTGCACCGGTGAGAATTGAATAACCGGTGATGGCGGTGACACTCTCGATGGAGGGGTCTGCGGCTATAAGGTCGGCAACCTTGTCTACTGCCTGCTTGGTGCGATTAAGCGAGGAGGCATCGGGTAACTGTACGTTCACCATCAGCACCCCTTTGTCCTCGTCGGGAACAAATCCGGTTGGCGTATTCATTACCCCAAGAGCCAATGCGACCAGCCAAGCTATAAATATCAGCGCTACCACACCAAGCTTACGCAATACCCATTGCACCCCCCGATCATAGCCAGCTGTTAATTTGTCAAAACCCGCCATAAACCTCCTATACCAACCCGGGTCTTTTTGTTCACCGGGTTTTAATAACAGACTACAAAGAGCGGGACTAAGTGTCAGCGCATTGAGGGAGGAGAACAACACAGCAACACAGATGGTCACGGCGAACTGGCGATACATTTCTCCGGTGATGCCGGGCAGCATGGCCACCGGGATAAACACGGCTAGCAACACCAGAGTAGTGGCAATAACTGCACCGCCCACCTCTTTCATGGTGATCAAGGCCGCACCTTTAGCCGACATCGTCGGGTCTTCTCGCATATGCCGGTCGCAGTTTTCAATCACTAAAATAGCATCGTCCACGACGATGCCGATGGCCAGAATCAGTCCAAATAAGGTAACCGTGTTGATCGACATACCCACTGCCAACAACACCGCAAAAGTTGCGATCAATGAAACAGGAATGGCCACGGTGGGCACCAGAGTGGCCCGCCAATTACCCAGAAACAAAAACGTAATCGCAATAACCAGAACGACGGCCTGCATCAGGGAGATCACTACCTGTTCAACTGCAGTGGACACATAGCGTGTTGTGTCATAACTGATCTGGTATTCCAGCCCCTCGGGAAAATATTGCGACAGCTCTTCCACCAATTCATCGACGGCTTTACCCGATGCCAGCGCATTGGCATCTGACAACAGGTACATAGAAACGTTAACTGCCGACTTGCCATCGACTTCGCCATAAAAATTGTAGTCTGACTGGCCCAGCTCCACACGCGCCACATCGCGTAAATAAATCGCGGAGCCGTCAGTTCGTGCTCGCAGCACGATATTTTCGAATTCAGCGACTTCCTGCAGTCGCCCCTTCACCTGCAGGGTATATTCGGTCTGTAGAGGGCCATCAAACGGCGGGGCACCAATTTTTCCAGCTGGCACCTGAATGTTCTGCTCCTGCAGGGCGTCGCGAATATCGGTTACTGACAAGCCCAAAGTAGCCATCCTGTCGGGGTCCAGCCACAAGCGCATGGAATAAGCCGCTTCGCCCAAAATGTCAGCTTTTGAAATCCCCTCGACGCGGGCCAGGGCACCCAACACATTGATTTTTACGTAGTTGGACAGAAACTTGTAATCCAGTGAGTCATCGGGAGACATGAAGCTCACTATTTTCAACATGTCGGGAGAGCTTTGGTCAATGCTCAAACCATTGGCTGTCACTTCTGCTGGCAATAAGGGTTCGGCCAGCTTTACCCTGTTTTGCACACGCACCAAGGCCATATCCACATCGGTGCCCACTGCAAATGTGACATTGAGGCTATAGCTGCCGTCGTTGGCACTTTTGGAAGACATATAAATCATATCCTCCACACCGTTCACCGCATCTTCAATCGGCGTGCCCACCGTGGTTTCGACAACCTCTGCCGATGCCCCGGGATAAACGCCGTTCACCACAATATTGGGAGGGGAAATTGCCGGGTATTCGTTGACCGGCAACATGGCGATAGACAGGCTGCCGGCAATGGTGAGCACAATAGAAATAACCAGTGCAAATTTAGGTCGATTAATAAAAAAAGCACTAAACATAGCAGCTACCTCAAGCGTCGGTCTTGGGGAGCATTTTGACTTTTACCGGCATACCGGCGCGCACCTGCTGTAGCCCACGCACGATGGCGCGGTCCCCCGCTTCAACACCTTTTTTCACCAACACCATGTCGTCAAATCGGTCGCCAAGCTCAACATTGCGCCTGGCCACCGTGCTGCTACCATCTACCAATAGAACGAAGCTGCCCTGCTGATCGGCCTGTACGGCTGACTGAGGCACAAAAACACCCTCTACCAGATCGGTGTCCTGCAAAATAACCCGCACATATTGCCCGGGAACAAGCACGGAATGCGGATTGGGAATGAGCGCCCTGGCTTCAAGTGTGCCCGTATCCGCATCGATACGATTGGCAAAATAGTCAATTTTTCCAACCTCGGGATAGATAACGCCATCGGTCATTTCCAGTGTCACTTCTATATTGATCAATGCATCAGCATTCAGGCCTTTTTTCATCCGCTCAGTAACAGCCGCTACATAAGTATCCTCACTGACCTGGAACAGTGCCTGTATAGGGTCGATACTGACCAGGCTGGTGAGGTTTCCGGAATTGGGACCCACAAGATCGCCCGGGCTCACCATACTGCGCCCGATTCGTCCGCTGATAGGTGCGGTCATGTGGGTGAAAGCGAGATTAACCTCGGCGCTGGTCACCTGTGCATGGGCAGATTCAATACGGGCATCGGCCTCTAACTTCTTGGCTGTGAGGTTGTCCATCTCCGACTCGGATATTGCCCCTTTAGGCAACAACTCTTTGCCACGCTTAAAGTTTCGGTCGGCGTTGGCCTGATTGGCGACAGCCGCAGCCCGGTCAGCTATGGCTCGCGCCAGCGCAGCTTCAAACTCTGAGGAGTCTATGGTGTAGAGCACATCTCCGGCCTCTACCAGATCTCCTTCGCGAAAGTCGCGCGATAGTAAATAGCCTGTAACTCTTGCCTGTATGGCCACGTCTTCCTGAGCCTGCAGGCGACCGACATATTCCGACTTGGGCAAATAGGGTTCGGCGGTGACTTCGTCCACCACCACTTCAACAACCCGTGGCGGTGGTGCTTCATCAGCACAGGCGGAAATAAATACAAAACTCCCGGCCAGCAAGCCCAATAGGTAGTTATTCATGCGCTCTTCTCCCCTGCTCCCGCATTGGAAGCTTCAGTAGTAGCGCACCCGGGATTTTATGGGTTCGCCTGTATTGTCCTGTGTACGAGCCTATGTCAAAAAAAAACCGCAGTGTTATCGGTAACACTACGGTTTCTATTATAGGCGAGATATTCGCTTACTGACTGCCGGCCACCATGTAGTCGACAGCGGCTTTGGTTTCTTCGTCAGAGCAGTTCATGCAACCGCCTTTGGCCATCATGCCGGTGCCGGCGACACCATTGATGCCACTTTCGTACAAAGCATCGTTACCCTTGGCTATGCGATCTGCCCAGCCTGCGGCGTCACCCAACTTTGGCGCACCCGCTGCTCCGGTGCTGTGACACGCCATGCACGCGGCATTGTATACGTCTTCTCCAGAGCGCGGTGCACTGCTGCCCCCGGCCGCGACCGCTGGTCCACCACAAGTATTGTCGCCTTCCAGGCAAACTTCACCCACAGGCTTGATACGCGACTCTATTTCAGCGCGCTGTTTGTCGCTTAAATCCTGGGCGGAAACGGAAAATGCCAGGGCAAAACCCAGCAGGCTGAATACAATACGATTTTTCACAAATGAGTCCTCTTCTGGTTGGAGGCGAATTATAGCCACTTATGTCGCCACTGCCCATCAAAAATACCAGGCGAGCTGAGTGAATATCGCGGGTCCAGTGGCCAGAGTAAGGTCTTCGATGCCTGTTTCCAGACCGCCGTACTCGCTGCCATCGGGGCCGACTGGTGCATTCAAAGAAGCCAACAGCTGCCAGTCCTGGCGAAAACTCCATTGGGCAACGACTTGCAGCAGGGCCGAACCGTCATCCACATTAACAAAAATATTGGGGGTTAGCGTGAACAAAGGTGTCACCTCTACAAGCATGGAGCCAGCCACATAGTGTCGTCCCAGGGTAAACAGCTCGCCGCGGTTAATTCGTTCGATCAGATCCTGATCTGCCTGAATGTCAGCAATGGAGTAGTCAGATTCTTTCAGACCAAAGCCGCTATAAAAATACTCTGCCACTGCGCTGACATTGCGCCCACCCCAGACCCAGGAATAGGACCAATTGGCGACTAAGCTGGTCACCCATCCGTCATCTGTATCGGTAAGAGTGATATCGCCGCGTATGACAGCGCCCCCAAAACTACTGGAACCACCCACCCCCAACAACAACTCATTGTAATGCTGCGACAACAACAGGTCGTACTCCTTGTCACCGCCGAACCCGTGAAACTTCAGCGCGGTAGAATTGACCTCACTGGCGAGGTCACCATCGCGGTTGCGGCGCACCACCTCGACAAACTGCCAGTCGCTGCCCCCATCCGTAAGGTATTGGCCGTACAACATGTCATCGCCAATCTTGTACTCGGTGTCCACGGCTGCGGGATCGAAAGGGTTGAAAACATCCATAGGATTGTAGATAAGTCCGCTGCCCCAACTCACCGCCTGCCTACCGATGCGCAGCACGGTTTTCTCTCCGACATAGTCGAGGTGAAATCTGTCCAGGCGCTGCACAATAACGCGATCATCCGAGGCGTCAATTTCGTGCGTCAGGTCCATTAAGCGAAACTCATCATCGGGCGCTGTAGGGGGTAGATAAAATGTCGAACCGGTTTCATTTGCCAGCGCCAACGAGTCGCCGAAACGTGCCATTAACTGGTAGTCGGCGCGCACATTCCACGACCCTTTACCAGCAGAAAACTTCAGTCGCAACTCGCCATTCTGATCTTGAGTATTGTCGCCCAGCGCGCTCTGGAAAACACTGTCATCCGGGTAGCTGCTGGCAAGCCAGGCGAGCTTGGTGTGCCCGCCGTCAAACCCTGCCGCATTCGATAGCGACGAGACCAACACAAGCAGCAGAAAATAAACGACAGTGCGCAATCACACCACCATAGAGTGTGATTGTTGGGCTTCGTCGCTAATAATCAGTCCGTCGCGCATGCTTATCAGCCGCCGCGCATACCCCATCACCCTGACATCGTGGGTGGCGATGACAAAGGTAATGCCATGCTGCTCGTTAAGGCTTTCAAACAGTGCCATCAGCTCTGCCGCGCTCTTGCTGTCCAGATTGGCGGTGGGCTCATCGGCCAATACCAGCTTTGGCTTACTGGCGATAGCGCGGGCTACCGCAACGCGCTGCTGCTGCCCACCGGAAAGCTGTGAGGGCAGGCGATCTTCCATCCCCTGCAAACCCACTTCAGCCAAAACCTCATCACTGCGCCGACGCCGTTCGCCTTTCGCCACGCCCTGCACCTGCATCACAAATTCCACATTTTCCCGTGCGCTTAGCACAGGAATGAGATTGTAGGCCTGAAAAACAAAACCAATATTGTGCAGACGCATGTCGGCCAGAGCTCCGCGGGCCAGTGTATCGAGACGTGTATCTCCCACCCAAATCTCACCGCTATCGGGCGTATCCAGCCCCCCCATTGCATTGAGCAAGGTGGTTTTCCCCGACCCGGAGGGGCCGGATAAACAAGTAAAGGAACCCTTCTTTATTTCGATAGAGACATGATCCAGGCCGGTTATCACCTGCTCTCCCTGATGAAAGGTCTTACAGAGTTCTTTACAAATTATTGCGCTCACTAGGCGTAGACTCCACTTTGTCGTGTCGCTAGGTTTTTGTCAGGGCTTTTACGGGGTCCAACCGCGATGCTTTCCAGGCTGGCAATAGGCTGGCTGCCAGGCCCAGCACAATCACCACGGCGGTACTCATCAGCATGTCGCTAAAACGCAGCGCTGGATATAACACCGGGCTCATGGACATCATCTCCATGCCTTGGGCAACACTGGAAATATCGATGCCGTTTTCCAGTGCCCGTATGGAAACGTAGGCTATTATATTGCCCGCTGCGAGACCCAGGCCCAACAGGTACAAACTCTCCACTAATACCTGACCTATTATCAGCGCAGGCTTCATCCCCAATGCCAACATCAGGCCGATCTCCCTGACGCGCTCAAACACAGCCATAACCAGTGTATTCACCAAACCGAATGACAACGCCAGAAACACCACCACCATAAACACCAAAGCGAAACCGTCCTGCACCGCCAGCATGCTGCTGAGAAAGGTATCCAGCGCCGTCCAGGGCAGCACTTCCAACTCATCGCCCGCCGCTTCTAAAATGTTCGGATACCAACTTTGCACGGCGCGATAATCGTCGGCAGTGACGGCAACTTCTGATATCTGCTCTCCCATAGCTAGCATCTTCTGGGTTGCCGCCCTCCCGGCATAGACGTAAATATCTTCGGTGCCGGGCAGTCGTGCCTTATAGATTCCAACAATTCTGGCACCCCGGTCTGCCACATCATTGTCTGGATTCTGGGACATGAGAACAATGCGCTTGCCCAGTGACGTTTCCAGGCGTTTCGCCAAACTGGCTCCGATGACTACACCCTTATCATCCACACCGAGCAAGAACCTTCCCTCAACCAGGTTGTCAGGAGCAGAACCCAGAGCACTTTCGGCAGACGGATCTACACCCAGCAAAACTACTCCTCTGCTGTCACGCTCACTGGAAATAACTGCGGGCACCCTGACCCGTGCGGCCCAGGCAACAACAGGTGACTCACCCAGCGCTTGCAGAAAATCACCATCGGGCATGGCCATGCTATTTACCACACTGGGGTCACGACGGTAGGCGGGGGCATGAACTTGCACCTCGCCCGGCAGTGTTTCGAGTCCATTGCGAACTATTTCATCAACCATGCCACGCATTAGGGCCGACATAAAAATCATCGACCAAACACCCAGAGTTATAGTAGCCAGGATAATAAGTGTGCGGCGATAGTTGCGCCATAAATTGCGCCAAGCCAGAGTTGCGACTACAAGCCATGAGGCATTCACTAAACCGCCCTCATCGCTGCCACCGGCCGCAAACCAAACAGCCGCGTGGCCGGGTAAATTGCCGCCAGCATGGCACCGAGAAAAACAATTGCCGGCCCCCACAATAATGACAACAGGCTTACTTGTGGATACATGCGATCAGGCAGGTTAAATTTTTGCGCCATCTCTTCCATACCGGGATAGTAAAAACCAGAGTAGCTGAGATAAAAACTCAACAAGCCACCTAGCAACACACCCAGCCCCATACCCAGGCAGGACATCACAAAGGTTTCAAGGCCCACCAGTTTCGCCAGCGTCGCCGGACGTGTACCCAGTGCCAGCATCACACCGAACTCACGAGTGCGCTCCAGTACCGACATGAGTTGCGTGTTGAGCACACTAAAAGCAACCAACAAAATCAGCACGGCGTACATAAACCACGCACTCACCATGTCAGATTTTATCGCCTGCTTTAGCCCCGGCTCCAGAACATTCCAATCCAACACAGATAAGCCGGCGCCAGCCAAGATGGGGTCATCGGCGAGCACTTTTTGCAGACGCGCGACGGCCGGCTCCACGCTATCCAGTGCGGGCAGCCGAATGACCACACTGTGACCAGACTCACCCATAGCGAAAACCTCCTGAAACCAGGCAAGCGGCACTTCTGCTACCGCACGATCCACTTCCGCAAAACCCGTCTCGACAATACCGACAACCGTTGCCACACCCGCAGCGAACGATCCATCCAGGCCGCTGCCAATAAACGTTAACTCATCACCCACGGCTACTTTAAGGTTTTGAGCGAGAATGGCACCGATAACAATCTCCGGTGCATGAGAGTCAGCAAGATATCGGCCATGATTGATTAACCCTGGAAAGGTAGACACTTGAGACTCGAATTTGGGTTGCACACCGGCCAACTGAATACCGAAGGAGCGCTCCTCGCTGGAAGCCAATGCAAAAGCGACACCCCGGGCAGCAACATTGGCTTCATTGCCCAGTGCTGCGCGAACCGTGTTGGCCAACTGCGCAACGGCGGGAACGTTCTGGTACATTTTCTGCTCTTCGTTATAGGCGCTGTGTTGAATTTGAATGTGGCCGCTGAATGCACTCAGTGTGTTGTCTATCATCATTTGATAGGAACCCAGCTGCAGGGAGATCAGAAAAACCAACAGTATGTTACAAAAGATCATGGCACCTACGGTCAGCCATGTGCGTCTTTTATGACGCCAAAGATTACGCCATGCAAGTACAGCGGTGACGTTCATTGGCGCGGGTTTCTCAAGTTGGACAAAGTAAACATATTGCCCTGCAACTGGACATCAAAGTCGATCTCCAGAGTGCGTAACTCTGTCCACTCCCCGGGTTTTTCGATCTTGCTCATGCGTAACACTGAGGCCACGGGCCGACCTGACATTACCTTGATCTCGGATGCTTTCATGGTTTTAAGCAGCACACCATCCTGGTCCCAAAACTGCTGTTCAATCAGCACCCAGTCATCTCGTATCACCAGTACTTCTTTGCCCCAGACAATGGCCGAGTCTTCATGGGGAACGGATTGAATCGTGTAAATTTCGTGCCCCTGCTCCTGCCGTTGCGCGATAAGCGTGTGCTCATACTGGTCTATGATATCGGTGGTTTTACTGATGTCTTTGTTGGAGAAATCACTGCCCATCCAGTTTTGACCCATCATGGAAGAAGGCACTTTTATCACCCGGTTGATCTTGGGCGAATACGTCCACATATTGCCATCGAGCATCAGCGTGCCATTGCCCGCGTCTTTTTTCGGCTCCAACACCCGTACCAAGGTATTGTCATCACCCTGAGTCCAGCCGCGCATAGTCATACTGCGCTCCCAGTCGGGGCGATGAATAACCATGGTCATCTCTGAATAGGAGCTGAGCCCCCGGTAGTTATCTACCGCCTGGCGCACCAGATCCTGGGCGGAAACTTCCTGCCCCACAGAGGGCGCGGCAATAAAAGCAGCAGCCAGCAATGACACAAACGAACGATACAACTCAGGCACGGCAAACGCCTCCTTGCCAGACATGACTGGGCTTGTTCATATTGACTCCGTAACTCAACTCGCAGGGGTGGTCTATATCCCACAGGGCCACATCTGCATCCATGCCTGCCGCCAGCAGGCCTTTATTGGTGAGACCCAATGCCAGTGCACCATTGCGTGTTGCGCCGCGCAGGGCCTCCTCCGGCGTCAAACCAAACAGAACCGCCGCCTGGTTCATTGCCAGCAACAACGAAGCGCTGGGCGAGGTGCCTGGATTAAGATCGGTGGCTACCGCCATGGGAATATGGTGCTCGCGCAGTGCCGCTACCGGCGGTTTTTGCTGTTCATTAAGAAAATAATACGCCCCGGGTAGCAGTACGGCAACACTGCCTGATGACTTTATCGCCGCCACATCGGTCTCCGCCAGATACTCAATGTGGTCAACCGACAGTGCACCATAAGAGGCAGCCAGACGCGCGCCCTTCAAGTCGCTTAATTGCTCTACGTGACCTTTTATCGGCAGGCCCGCAGCCTGCGCCGCAACAAATACACGCTCGCACTGAGCGGGGCTGAAGCCTATGCCCTCACAAAACACATCCACTGCATCGGCCAGACCGGCACTGGCCACTGCGGGGATCATTTGCTCGCAAACCAACGAAATGTATTCATCGCGGGGGTCACCTTCGCTGGCGGAAAATTCTGGCGGCAGTGCGTGCGCGCCCAAAAACGTGGTTCGCACGGTAAGCGCAAGCTCTTCGCCCAGACGCCTGGCCACGCGTAACATTTTCAGCTCCGACTCCAGTTCAAGGCCATAGCCAGACTTGATTTCCAGGGTGGTTACGCCCTCTTCCAGCAAGCACAAAGCACGCTTTTTAGCCGAGACAAACAGCGCTTCTTCACTGGCTTCCCGGGTGTGCTTTACTGTACTGACAATGCCACCGCCAGCGCGGGAAATTTCCTCGTAGCCAACACCCTGCAGGCGCATTTCAAATTCCCGCGCGCGGTCGCCGCCGTACACAAGGTGCGTGTGGCAATCGACCAGCCCGGGTGTCGCCCAAGCTTCCTGGCAGTCTAGATGCTTATCCGCACTGAAAGCCGGCGCTCCCTTTGCTGGTCCGGCATATACAATGCGGCCGTCATGCATTGCCAGTATTCCCGACTCAATTTCCCCATAGGGCAGACCATTCTGCAGCCCCGTGGCAAGGTGAACATTGGTGAGTAAGCAGTCGCAGTGTTGTGACATCAAATCGTCCCGCAGTATTTATTAAAGCCTACTTGTATATACAAGTTCATACAAGTAATATTCGCAGCACCAACCGTGCTGAATATGTCATGCCAGCCCGTCACAGCGCAACACATGAACAAGAGGTCATTACCGATGAATCGCAACGATCCTACTCGCCGTATCAAGGCAGCCACCGGCACCACTCTCAGCGCAAAAAGCTGGCTCACCGAAGCACCTCTGCGCATGCTGATGAACAATCTGGATCCGGAAGTGGCCGAACACCCCGAGAGCCTGGTGGTATACGGTGGCATAGGGCGGGCGGCGCGGGACTGGGAAAGCTATGACAAAATTGTTGAAGTGCTGCAGCGTCTGGAGAATGACGAAACCCTGCTGGTACAAAGCGGCAAGCCAGTGGGCGTATTCCCCACCCACGAAAACGCCCCCCGGGTACTCATCGCCAACTCCAATCTTGTGCCGCACTGGGCCAACTGGGAACACTTTAACGAACTCGATAAAAAAGGCCTGATGATGTACGGCCAGATGACAGCGGGCTCGTGGATATACATCGGCTCCCAGGGCATCGTGCAGGGCACTTACGAAACATTCGTGAGTGTTGCCAAGGCACACTTTGATGGCAATGCCAGCGGGCGCTGGGTGCTGACCGGCGGGCTGGGCGGCATGGGCGGCGCGCAACCACTGGCTGCGACCATGGCTGGATTTTCTATGATTGCGGTGGAAGTGGATGAAAGCCGCATCGATTTTCGCCTCAGCAATGGCTATATCGACAAGAAAGCCAGCTCACTGGATGAAGCTCTGGCAATACTTAAAGACGCCACTGAAAATAACCAGCCTGTTTCCATCGGTCTGCTAGCCAATGCCGCAGATATTTTTCCAGAGCTGGTAGAGCGCGGCATCACCCCCGATGTGGTCACCGACCAGACCAGCGCTCACGACCCATTGAATGGTTACCTGCCCCAGGGCTGGACCATGCAACAGGCCGCCGAGAGACGCCTGCAGGATGAGACCGGCGTAGTTAAAGCCGCCAAACAGTCCATGGCTGTGCAAGTGCGCGCCATGCTCCAGCTACAGAGCGCCGGTGCAGCCACGCTGGACTACGGCAACAACATCCGCCAAATGGCACTGGAAGAAGGTGTGACCAATGCCTTCGATTTCCCCGGCTTTGTACCGGCCTACATACGCCCATTATTCTGTCAGGGCATAGGCCCCTTTCGCTGGGTAGCTCTCAGTGGCGATCCCGAAGATATTTATAAAACAGACGCCAAAGTAAAAGAATTAATTCCAGATGACGCCCACCTGCACAACTGGCTGGACATGGCGCGGGAGCGCATTGCGTTTCAAGGACTGCCTGCGCGTATTTGCTGGGTGGGTTTGGGACAGCGGGCCAAACTGGGATTGGCGTTCAACGAAATGGTGCGCAGCGGCGAGCTCAAAGCGCCCATTGTTATTGGCCGCGACCATTTGGACAGCGGCTCTGTGGCCTCGCCCAACCGAGAGACCGAGAGCATGCTCGACGGATCCGACGCCGTGTCTGACTGGCCGCTGCTCAACGCTCTGCTCAATACGGCTGGCGGAGCCACCTGGGTGAGTCTTCACCACGGCGGCGGTGTGGGTATGGGCTTCAGCCAGCACTCCGGTGTGGTGATTGTTTGCGACGGTACAGACGAGGCCGCTGCGCGCATAGCGCGAGTGCTGCATAACGACCCGGCCACCGGAGTGATGCGTCACGCCGATGCGGGCTATGATATTGCCATTGACTGCGCCAAACAAAAGCAGCTCGACCTACCCATGTTGGGACACTACGCGGGAGAACAAGCATGAACAACCACCTCACCATAAGCCCCGGCACGCTCAACCTGGAACAGCTGCGTCAGGTAAACGCGCAAGCCATGACAATCTCTCTCGATGCCAGCTGTAACGCCGGCATTGAGGCAGCGGCTCTCGCTGTGGCCGCAGTCATAGAGGAAGGCCGCACGGTCTACGGCATAAACACCGGCTTTGGCCTACTCGCGAATACAAAAATAAAAGTAGAGGAATTAGAAACTCTGCAGCGCAGCATTGTGTTGTCACACGCGGCGGGCATAGGCGATTTTATGGCACCTGACACCGTGCGCCTGCTGATGGTACTGAAAATTAACTCACTGGCCAGAGGCTACTCTGGTATTCGCCGGAAAGTCATAGACGCCTTGATCCAATTGGTGAATGCCGAGGTTTATCCCGCCATTCCCAAAAAAGGCTCCGTAGGTGCCTCTGGTGACCTCGCTCCGCTGGCACATATGAGTGCGGTGTTATTAGGTGAAGGCGAAGCCTTCTATGAGGGCGAGCGCATAGCGGCTACGCAGGCGCTTGCCATCGCTAGACTCAAGCCTATTACCCTTGCCCCCAAGGAGGGGCTGGCCTTGCTAAACGGCACACAGGCATCAACCGCCTTTGCCCTGCAGGGCTTATTCGCAGCCGAGAATGCCCTGAAATCGGCGACAATTATCGGCGCCATGACGGTAGAAGCTGCGCAGGGTTCACGCGTACCCTTCGATGCAAGAATTCATGCGGCACGCGGACACGAAGCTCAAATGGACATGGCCGCAGCCTACCGCAGCCTGCTAAACGATAGCTCTTCGATAGGCGCGTCACACGAGGACTGTGAAAAAGTACAAGACCCCTATTCCCTGCGCTGCCAGCCACAGGTTATGGGCGCCTGCCTGCAACAAATTCGTTTCGCTGCCGGGGTGTTACTCACCGAATCCAACGGCGTGTCTGACAACCCACTTATTTTTGTAGAAAGCGGCGACATCTTGTCCGGCGGAAATTTCCACGCCGAACCTGTGGCCATGGTGGCCGATATGCTAGCTATCGCGCTGGCCGAAATCGGCTCTTTGTCGGAGCGACGCATGGCACTGCTTATCGACTCCAACCTGAGCGGCCTACCACCGTTTTTAGTGAACAATGGCGGCGTCAATTCCGGCTTTATGATCGCCCAGGTTACCGCTGCTGCACTGGCCAGCGAAAACAAAACTCTGGCGCACCCCGCCTCCATCGACTCCCTGCCCACATCTGCCAATCAAGAGGACCATGTTTCCATGGCGACTTTTGCAGCCCGCAGGCTGGCAGACATCTTCGAAAATGTGGCGGGCATATTAGCCGTGGAATGGCTGGCCACCTCACAGGGAATGGACTTCCGCCAGCCCTTGCGTAGCAGCGATTTGCTGGAGACAGCGAAACAAACGCTGCGCGATCAAGTGCCCTTTTACGACAAAGACCGCTACTTTTCTCCGGATATTGAGAAGGCTACTGCGCTGATTAACTCTGGCTCGTTATCGCAGTTGTTACCTGAGGAGCTGTTGGGGTTTTAACTCAGGCTGTGGTGCTGCGTGCCGCTGTGGGATCCGGGTGAAGCCACCTTTGGTTCATACGGCAGGCCCTCAGGCGGCTTCACCCGCATCCCACAGCTACCAGTAGTGTAACCAGCAATGCCGTTAGTACCCGCACTACAGCTGCGCGAGGGGGTGGAAGCTACATAAGGGCCTGCAGTATGAACCGAATGTAGTTTCAACGCCCTCGCGCAGCGGCCAGGCACAAAAGAATGCCGTATGAACCCAATGTAGCTTCCACCCCCTCGTGCAGCGGCCAGCGCGACACAAATTTGATGAAACAGACTCAGGGAAAATTCCGCCAACGCAAGGTACAGTAGCCCAAGGGTTATCAACGGATACGCTGGCATGGAAAAGGCCTGGCACATTCTGCACGCCAATATAGTGCCTATAGCAAGTACGGCTGTGCGCTATACTTTTGCGTTAGCGGTTTTACTCAGCGCTTGCGGTGGAGACCCAGAGAGCCCGCACGCTTTCACAGCCAAGCCTGTAGCAAGCATCCCGCAAATCCCCCCAATGCGGCAACTTCGCATCCCCCTTCCATCAGGCACTTTCACCACTGTAGACTTCATGGCACTACATGGCTGTGCCCTGCAAATAACCCTGGGAAAATACCAGAGCAAGCTAGGTCAGTTTGCCAGCGACTCCCAACGTCTTCTTCTCGACCTGGAGTACCTGAATCTTGCTCCCGATTGCATTGCGCTGAAAAAAGATGAACACCAATTCGCACTGGCTGAACAGTTACTACAAGAGAATAAACTCAAGCTGCAACAACTCCCCTCGCGCATTTTCAATGCCACTTTCGCCAACACCGAATTTCAACAGTTCTGGAACAGGCGCTTCAAGTGCTGCGATAATCCGGGACAATTTGAGCTGACACTTTCAGCCATTGCCAACATAAGCGACTCTGCGCAGCGTTGGCTTTCCGGTGATTATCAGGCCAGCAACATCGAATTTGAAATTCAGCTAAGCGAGATTGCCAAGGGTAGCGCAGGCTACATACAGAGTATGGCGCTACGCCAAACCCTCTCCAAATTTGAAACGCAGTTACGCCCCGTATTGCCGCTGGAATACCAACGATGGCGCGAACTGCGCCACATATATCTGCAAGACTTGTACCGCGAACAGCGCTAAACTAAGCCTCTTGCAGACCAGTGAGCTAACGGAGCAACAGCATTAGAAAAAGCTACACACAGCTCGCGGCAAGAAAACTCTCTCGCCTTCTTCTAATCACGTTTATCGCTCTGGCATCCGCCTGCGCCACTGTCGATTTTGAAGCCGAGAAAGACGTCTCCTATGCACAGAAAAATACTCAGGACACTCAACTCGCCAAAATGGTTGCAGGACTGGGTGCGCACCCAGCAGATCAATCAGGGTTTATGCTTGTCCCCGATAGCATAGACGCGCTGGCCATACGACTGCTGCTGGCCAAGAGCGCGCAGCGCAGCCTCGATGTGCAGTACTACATGATTAACAATGACATCATTGGCCGTATATTTATCGCTTCGCTGGTACAAGCTGCCGACCGCGGCGTCAAAGTTCGCCTGCTAATTGACGATATCAACACCGGGGGTATGGACGAGGCCCTAATGGGTGTTGCCGATCACCCAAACATAGACCTACGCCTGTTCAACCCCTTTGCCAGTCGCGGTATTCGTGCTCTGGATTTTTGGCAATTCCGGCGTTTAAACCGTCGCATGCACAACAAGTCATTCACAGTAGACAATCAGGCCACCATTATCGGTGGGCGCAATATTGCAGCAGAGTACTTTGCGTACAACGAGGGTTATAACTTTGGCGACCTGGACACGCTCGCCGTTGGCCCTGTTGTAAATGAAACCTCCGACATGTTTGACCGCTACTGGAACCACCGTAAAGCGGTGCCCATGCAACAAGTGACCGGACAGCAGGACGACAATGGCGAGCGCATGGCCTTTGTGCGTGAACAGTTGGGAAAAAATATTGTTGAGATTCAAAGCAGCCCCTATGCAGACGCCGTGAAAATCTCTTGGGACAAATATATAGGCAAGGAAAATGGTAGCTTTATCTGGGCGCCCTACCAGTTGGTGTTTGACTCACCCGACAAAGTAATTGCCAGCAAATCAAAGGACGCTGACAATATCACCACGCCTATGCTGCAGACGGTTTTAGAGGCTCAGGAGTCGCTGCTGGTGGTCTCTCCCTATTTTGTGCCACGTAGCTCGGGTGTCAAAAATATCGTGAAGCTACAGGACACCGGTGTTCAAATTGACATTATCACCAATTCCCTAGCCTCTAGTGACCACATACTGGTGCACAGCGGCTACGCCCCCTCAAGAAAGCCCTTACTGCAACATGGCGTACGCTTTTATGAAGTAAAGGAAGACCTCGAATTAGGCGGCACTGAAGAAGCCGGAACCAAAGAGGCCAAGAGCAGCCTTCACACCAAGGCGTTTATTGTCGATAAGCATTACTTTTTTATGGGCTCATTTAACTGGGACCCCCGTTCAGCGCATCTAAACACCGAGCTGGGGGTTATTATCGAATCTGAAGAAATGGCCACTGCAGTGGAAAATGCCTTTCGGAACGCAATTCCACGGTACAGCTACGAAGCGTACCTGAACGATCAGGATAAACTGCGCTGGCGTACTTTCGATGAAAACGGCGTTGAACAAGTTTTTGATACTGAACCCAATACCAGTTTTTGGAAGCGTTTGAAGGCAAATCTGGGTAGACTGCTACCCATCAGAAGCCAACTTTAGTCATTTAGTAGTTACCCAAACTGGAGAACACAATGCATCGTCTACGAACAATCAACCCCCTCGCCTTAATAGGCCTGCTCGGTTTATTTACACTTTCGGCCTGCAGCAGCGGCCCGCCAAAACCAGAGGTCGATTTCAATTCTCAGTTTGATTTTCACCAGGCTAAAACAGTCGCGTTTTACAAAAACTCCGGCCAAGTTTCAGGAGACAACCCATTACAGATGAGTGACATGCAACGCAATCGCGTTGACGATGCCGTTCGAGTGGCTGTCGATAACAGAGGCCTAACCTTTCTCGCAGACGCCGACAAAGCCGACCTACTACTCACCTGGCATTTAGTAACACAACATAAAACCGATGTGCGCTCCACTCAGTCAGTTTCAATGCACGGCGGGTATGGCGGCTACGGCCGCGGCTATGGCGGATACAACCGCTACAGCGGCTATAACTGTTGGAACTGCTCACCCACCCAAACCCAGGTGTCAGTGTCAAACTACACCGAGGGCACCTTCATTGTAGATTTGATCGACCCGGCGAGCGGGCAGTCCGTGTGGCGCGCAGTGACCCAGTCCAAGCTCAAAGGCAAAACGGAACACTCAGAAGAGCGACTTAACGAAGCTGCCGCTCTAATCTTTGCTGACTTTCCACCGCTGTAGGTTTCACCGAGTCAATACGATTGCAATAGCCTAAAAGCAGGATATAAGAGCAATGAATCTTATACAAATTATTGGTACGGCCACTCTGACTTTGATAGTTACCGTAAGCCAGGTGGCCAGTGCGGCACCCGCTGGGCAGAAGCGAACTGAAAACCCCTACAAAGTCGAACGCAGTTGGCCAGATTATTTTCTGGAGCACCAAAAGCTGTTTACGGAGCAGGCCGGCACCTACAAGGCTGGCAAGCACCCTGTGTGGACCGTGCATGTACCCGGTGGCTGGATTGGCAACAGCACTATCATCGAGGGCAAGGACGGTCTCATTGTCTATGACACCAGTGTCAATAAAGAGGCAGGGGCCTTTATTGCGGCGGAAATTCGCAAGATATCAGATAAACCGATCAAGGCTATTTTCTACTCCCATCACCACTCCGATCATTACAGTGGCACTTCGGCGCTAGTGACGCCAGAGCAGATAGCTGATGGCAGTGTAAAAATTTATGCCTGGGATAATTTTGAAGAAGAGATCGCTAATGAATTTGGGGCCATCCTGCCGCGCCAGCTGATGGGCGTGTTTTACTACGGCCCTGATTTGCTGCAACCTGAGGAAAAACATTACCACGGTTGTTGTTCGCCCAAGCTCCTGGGAGGCAAGTCCGGCTACATCCCCCCCACCGATACCTTCAGCGAAGATACCGAATTGGAGATAGCCGGGATCAAAATCAAAGTGTTCTACACCGGCGGAGAGGCTATCTCCGAGTTTGGCCTGCAAATCCCCGAGTTCGATATGGTTCTCATTGGCGACGAATTCTTCTACGCGCTGGCCAACGTGCATTCCATACGTGGCTCCAAGCCGCGCTTACCCGAGAACTACCTGAAGGCGCTGGACACCGTCCGAACTATCCAGCCTGAGTGGTTGCTGGGCTCACATATCATGCCGATGCAGGGCCGTGACGAGATCCAGGAAGCAGTCACCGCCAGTCGTGATGCAATCCAGTATCTGTGGGACCAGAGCATCAGGTATATCAATAAGGGCTACACCCCCGACGAACTTCAACATAAATTCAAGGAATTGCCAGCTTACCTCGATAAACCACCTTATACGCGACCCATGTACGGCACTCCGTGGATTATCGCACCGGAGATCTATACCGGCTGGGTTAGCTGGTTTAACGGCGATGCTACAGACCTGTTGCCCACTGAGCCCGTGGAGAAAGCGCGGCGATTCGTGGAACTGATGGGTGGACGCGACAAGGTAATGGCCGAGGCACAAAAGGCATTTGCCGCAGGGGACGGGCAATTCGCCGCTGAACTGACCCAGATGCTGGTACGTATCAATCATGATGATTGGGACGCACGCTACCTGAAGGCGGCCAGCCTGCGCCAGCGTGGCTATGAGGAAATCAATACCATCGCCCGGGCCTGGTATCTCAAAGGCGCGCTGGAACTGGAAGGTAAGATTAATCCGGCGCGGGTGATGAAAGGCGGCATGGCCGTAGCGCAGGCCAAGATGACAGGCGCGGAAATATTGGCGTCCTGGCGCTATCAGGTGGACGCAGATAAAGCGGGCGACAAGCGTCTTTCTCTGGGAATTAGTTTTACCGATACCGGCGATAGTTACACGGTGGAACTGAGGAACAGCATCCTCGAAATCAAACAGCAGCCGCTGCCAAAAGGTATGCCTGCGGTCAGCCTGGCACAGAGCCAATTGCGCGCTATTCTTGGCGGTGACGCGGCAAGTGGCCAGGGAGACACCAAAGTACTCGCTGAGCTAATCACCTATCTGGACCTTGAACAAACCGGGTTTTTCATGCACGTGCGGTGAATGGGCCAGGATCGGAACCCGCTATCTAGTTTACGCTACTCGCTGTTGCCTGACGCCAGTTCTCAAAGAATGATTCGCGCTGGTCATCCGACCATTGCGGTTCAAATGTTCTGTCTACCCGGCGCAGACTCGCGCCCATTTCAGCATCCCACATGCCCGCGGTCTCGCCAGCACAAATTGCCGCCCCCAGTGCGGTTGCCTCTGCCACTGCATGCCGTTCAACCGGCAGGCCCAGAATATCGGCCTGAATCTGCATCAACATGTTATTGCGGGTTGCACCGCCATCTACACGCAGGCTTTGTGGGCGCTCCAGCTCCGGAGCATCAACATAAACCTGGTCAAATGCCTCACGGACGCGGGATGCAACACCTTCAAATGCGGCGCGCACCACGTGGCCTTTTGTAGACCCTCTGGACAAACCACCTATCACAGCGCGCTGCTCGGGATTGCCATAAGGCGAACCCAGCCCCTGCAGGGCCGGCAACACAAACACACCACCGCTGTCAGGGACGCTTGCCGCAATTGCCGCAGTCTCCTGGGAACTCTCAACAAGCTCCAGACCGCCCGCAAGCCAATCGAACATGGCCCCTGCCGTAATGACCATGCCTTCGAGGAGATATTCAATCTGCTCTCCCTGATTACGCAACACCATTGGATAGGCTCCGCCAGCGAGTTTTATCTCCGTTCCCGTATTGATATCGATGGTGCCTGAGGTACCGTAGGTCACCTTACCCAACCCAACTTTGTTACAGCCCTGTGCAATCATCGCACCTTGCTGATCGGCTACAATCGCGCCGATCATGGTCTGCGCCCCAAATATTTCCAAGGCAGTATCACCATAATTTTGAGCGGTATCACCAATGCTTGGGAATAGTGAAAGGTCCAGGTTTTGTGCCAGAATCAGCCCCTCATTTAATCCATCAACATAGTTGAAATATCCGGTGGCGCTGAGCTGGGACAAATCCATGGCATGTGTTCTGCCGCCCGTTAACCTGGCGATAACGAAGGTATCGACATTGCCCCAGGCCAATTGGCCCGCCCTCATGCGGGCCCGTCCGTTATCAATGCCGTCTATCACGCTTTCCAGTTTGGTGACCGCCATCTGATGGGTCACAAGGTGGCCGTCAGCTTGCAGCACTTCGGCGGCCTCTATGCCACGCAGGTCCTGCCAACTAATAATAGGCGCCAATGGTAATAGTGTTTTTTTGTCCCAGACCACTAGGCTTGCTCGCTGCGCAGCAACACCTATAGTGCAGATATCGGCCGGCGTCAGCCGCGCATCTGCCAACGCCTGTTTTTTTGCATCGAGAACATTCGTCCACAAATTTTCGGGGTCCTGCTCAACCAAACCCGGTGCAGGATAGTCCATTTTGTTCGAACGCATGGCGATAGACAGGGGCTTACCCGACGCATCGACCACCATCGCACGCACACTTGTGGTGCCCAAATCGAGTGCAAGAATGCAATCAGGCATCGGGTAACAACACTCCTGGGTTCATTATGCCCTCGGGATCCAGGGCAGATTTCACCGCACGTAAAACCGCAACGCCAGTGTCACCCAAGTCTGCCGCCAAATGATTCTTTCGCACACGACCGATACCGTGGTGATGAGCGATGCCACCGCCATTCGCGGCCGTCGCTTCCAGCACAGCGTTCCAGCTTGCCAGGTAGGTCTGCGCCATTTCGGTCTCATCGGCAGGCTGGGCGACGAAAGTAAAATAGAGGTTGATACCGCTTCTGTAAACGTGAGAGCTGTGCGCCGAGCCAAACAAGTTATGTGGTACTGATTTGAGCGCCGCGACTGCCTCATTGTAGACATCGCCTATGCGGGTCCACGGGGCGGATATTTCAATGGTATCGACCACCAGGCCTTTTGAAAGCAGGTCTTCCCATGAAGGTACATGGTTGCGATGTTCCAGCCAGCCTTCAGTGATCGCCGCCGGAGCCTCTTCGAGACCTGCTTCCAACGCTATTGCGCGCACCTCGCCAACTTCAAGGTCGACACGTGATGCCGGGCCCTCGTGAACCAGCATAAGAACACTGTAACCATCGCGATGATGATCACCCGCCTGGCGCGCCGATTCCACTTCGTCGTATAACCTCATCACGGGCACCGCCCAGTCTTGTTGCACTATCTGTCGCTGAGCTTCCAGGCCGGTGATCATATCCGGGGCGTAGAATGACTGTGAGACTCGTTTTTCGGCCTGACGTCGTAGAGAAAAAGTGACTCCCGTAATCACACCCAGGGTTCCTTCACTCCCCAACATCAGATGCCGAAGGTCGGGGCCTGCAGAGGCGCGGGGTGCTTTCCCAAAATTCACCACTGACCCATCGGGCATAACCGCTTCTATGCTATACACGATATCTTCGGTGTTACCGTACACGGACGAAAACTGTCCTGAGGCCCGGGTCGCAACCCAGCCACCGACGGTAGAAAGATCAATTGACTGCGGAAAATTTCCGATCGTCATACCTTTTTTGGCAACGGCCGCTTCGGCAGCCCCCCCATTATGACCGGCATCAAAACTGGCCAACATGTTAATCGGGTCGATGTCGCGGACACTGTCCATCGAACTCATGTCGAGTAGCACGCTCTCTGGCGCTGCAATGACTCCGCCGCAGACCCCACTACCAAGGCCAAAGGTGATCAGTGCAACGCCCGCTTCGCGACAGATATTGACTGCCGCAACAACATCATCAACGTTAATCGGGCGAACGATACACAGTGGAGTGGGTACGTTGCGACCCTGGAATTCGTTTAACGCGCTAAGAAACCAATAGTCGTGGCGCCGTGATTGAAGCGAAGCCTCATCCGTTAATACCTTGTCTGCCCCTAACGAAGCGCTCAATTGATCTAAAACTGCCATACTTATAACTCCCTGTTACCGAAATTTACGCCTGCTGGGCGTGTATTTTTGTTTTTGTGACTGCTGACATTTCTCGCTCGCGGATCGCAACACAGGCCTTGACCTGACGGTCACACTCTTCCTTTGACCAGCTCAGTAATGGCGCCATAACGGCTGCTGCCGGAACCAGGCAATCGGTACCGCCCTCAGCGTCGAATCGCGCCCGTGCACTGCGTCGCACCCAATAGTCTTCCAGGGTTAGCGCGCCTTCACAGAGCACCGCAAACTCTACTTCAGCCTTCAGGTCAGCGCCACTAGCAAGAATCTCTGTCGCTTCGGATCCGTAGAGTCGAGTCAGGCGCTCAGCGTCACTACTGTCAAGACCTTTTTCCTCGAGGCGCTGCTGAAATTCAATGAATGTGCCATCGAGATTACCACCGGGAAGAACCTCCTCTGCCGTCGAGCAACTCGCGGGAGTTCGACCCAATCGAATTTCACACATATCAACCAACTTTCTGGCCATCACTCTATAGGCCGTTAGCTTGCCCCCGGCCATCGATAGAACGCCACCCGACCCCTCGAGAATTTCATCCTTGCGGGAAATCTCCGACGGTGATTTGCCTTCTTGCCCTAACAGCGGCCGCACGCCCGACCAGACCGAGACGATGTCATCATGCGACAGCGGCTCCATATTAAAATGCTGATTGGTCACTTCCATTAAATAATCAATGTCTTCGGCTTCAATTTTTGGCCAATAATCTGTCTCAGGATAAAACGTATCTGTAGTGCCGATGTAGACATAGTCTCCGCGCGGGCAGGTGAATATGACCCGCTTGTCAGGCGCGGTCATGACAACGCTGCTATTAACAGGGAAACGGTCGCGCCTAAAGACCACGTGAATACCTTTGGTGAGCTGTAGTTTTGGCGCTGCATTGCCGTCCTCCAGCGCTCGAATAGCGTCAACCCACGGACCCGCAGCGTTGACAACCGTTCGTGCCCTGATCGTGGCTGATAGCGTCTCTCCCTCTAGCTGCCCTTCAACAATGACACCGCAGACCTGCCCAGCTTCGCACAGCATCTTTGTAGCCGCCGCATAGCTCGCAACACTCGCCCCGGCCGCCCCTGCACTGCGTATATTTGCCAGCGTCAGGCGCGCATCATCAGTAAGGTATTCGGGGTAGCAGACAGCCCCGGCAATATCATCCGTGTTCAGGTGCGGTTCCCGCGCCCGCAGCTCCTCTACGCTCAGTGCCTCGTGTTTTTCCGAGGCGACGACCTTGCCAAGCTTTTCGTAGGCCCACAGACC
>JADGEN010000129.1 GCA_016744355.1 Halieaceae bacterium | reverse complement strand
AGTGAAGTTTTAGTTTCGCCAGGTTAAAACAGCACCACAATCAAAGATATTGACGCGAGCCAAAAAAACGCACAGCGCGACAGTAACGCCTCAATTTGGTTAACCTGGGCAGCCGCGACGTCGCCCACGTCACTGGCGGTATCTCCTCGTTCTAAGCCAAGAGCAGCCCTGGCCGTTGCAATCAAGACCTCATTAGCGGCTTGGGAAGTCTGCGAAAAACTGGCCAATAGCTTGTCTCTACTCGCTAGAAAATCACCGGTCAGGGAAAATGTAGCGGCAACCAACCTGACCGGCACCCAATCGGCATAAAAGAGCAGGCGATGGGCCAGCTCTTCGTCGGCAGAGCTGCTATACAGCTGCAATAGTCGGTAGGCCAATGCGCCTTCAGGCCCGAAAACGAGAAAGAAAAACAGGATCGCGAACCAGCCCTGATATCCTTCGTAGATTAATAGTTGTTGGACATATATTTGGACATCTTCCGGGGAGGCTTCTTCAGCCGGGTCCATCTCAGTGACGGATTCACTTTTGGCATCCAACCAGGCGCTTTCAAAATTTCCTGAGTTGAAATAGGCGCGATAGCGGTCCAGCATAGCGGCAAAATTAACGCGGCCAAAAGAATACAACAGGATAATGACCGTAAGTGCAATCCAGAGCAGGCCAAACAGGCGCGGCTCAAGATAGCTCAGAACCACGCCGACCCCAATCACAGGTAGTGCGAGGGAGCAAAAAAAACTCACACTGGAAGACAGTCCCATTTGCCTCAACCTGGCATCCACATCCATCAACCAACGATCGTGAAACAAAGCTGAATCTTTGTCACGCAGCTGGGCAATAAGCAGCGCGATAATCATTGCCAGAAAGCTCATGTCATTTCTCCCAAGTTCATTAGTGAACGCTGATATCTGTCCCAGTCGAACATCGGCCCCGGGTCGGTTTTTCGTCCGGGAGCGATATCACTGTGTCCAACAATCGTGTTGTGATTAATGTCGGGATATTCACGCAAAAGAGTTTTGGTAACCGCCTGCAAGGTGCTGTATTGCCTGTTTGAGTAGGGCTCATCATCTGCGCCTTCCAACTCTATGCCAATGCTAAAATCATTGCAGTTTTCACGCCCTTTGAAACAGGATTCTCCAGCGTGCCAGGCCCTATCATCCAGGCTCACAAATTGAATCAGTTCACCGCTTCTGCGAATTAAGAGGTGGGCGGACACTTCCATACCCCGTAATTGGGAGAAATACTCGTGCTCCCCCAAGTCCAGGCAATTAGTAAAAAAGCGTTCTATACAATCACCTTCGTACTGGCCAGGTGGCAGGGATATATTGTGAATAACCAGAAGATCAAGCTTGCCATCGTCTGGACGGGGGCCGAAATTGGGAGAAGGCACGGATTTCGCCTCGGCTAGCCAACCATTTTTCAGCGTATACGACATGAGCCGTCCTGTAGGTGTTCAGTACAATGATAAACGAAGCTAGCTTGAATACGCTATAGCGTTGAAATCATTTAGCTACAACATATCTTCACCTGGCCGCCGTAGCTGTTACAATCGCGCACCACTAAATCCCTGAACAACAACTACCATGCCAAAAAAAATGTCAGTCAACTTTGAAGATGTAAAAAACAATGTGCGCGTCGCTCTAGCCGAGGACATCGGCAGCGGCGACATTACTGCCTCACTGATTCCCAGTGACACTCAAGCCAGCGCGCAGGTGATCACGCGCGAAGCGGGAATCGTCTGTGGTCGGGCCTGGGTAGATGAAGTGTTCGCGCAAGTAGACTCAACAATTGTCCTGACCTGGAACGTCTGCGATGGCCAGCAAGTCGCCGCAAACGACGTTCTTTTTACCGCCAAAGGCAGCGCACGCGGTCTGCTCACAGCTGAGCGCTGCGCACTGAATTTTTTGCAATTACTTTCGGGCACCGCGACCGCCTGCCAACGCCTCGCTGCAACCGTCGCAAACTCGGACGTGAAACTCCTGGACACCAGAAAAACAATTCCCGGCCTGCGAATCGCACAAAAATACGCAGTGAGTTGCGGTTCGTGCTACAACCATCGAGTAGGCCTTTACGATGCATTTCTGGTCAAGGAAAATCACATAAACGCTTGTGGCGGAATCGACAAAGCAATCGCTCAGGCTCGCGCCATTGCTCCGGACAAATTACTGGAAGTGGAAGTGGAAAACCTTGGCGAACTGGGAGAAGCTCTAGCCGCAGGATGCGACCGTATCATGTTAGACAACTTTAGCCTGGAACAGATGACGCAGGCCGTAGAACTGAGTCAGGGGCAGGTAGAACTCGAAGCTTCAGGCGGCGTAACCCAGAGCATGCTCAAGGCCATTGCCGAGACTGGCGTGGACTTTATCTCCATAGGCGCGTTAACCAAAGACTGCAAAGCAATGGATCTGTCCATGCGCCTGCTATAGCCGAGCAGCCCCGAGCTACATCTCATAATAAAGGCACATCGCTAACGATAACGCCGTTGTTGTCTGCGTAAATATACTGTCCTGGCAAAATTTTCACGCCGCCAACATGTAACGGTATGTCTCTCTGCCCTACACCCAACTTCTCCGTTTTAATGGGGCAGCAACCCAGCGCCTTCACACCTAGATCAATCTCGGCAATTTCATCAACGTCGCGAACTACGCCATTGATAACGAGTCCGGCCCAACCGTTCTGTGCAGCTTTTTCAGCTAGCATATCTCCCAACAGTGCTCTGCGTAGCGATCCACCCCCGTCCACCACAATCACGCGGCCCAGCCCTGCTTCCGCGACACAAGCTTTTACCAGAGAATTGTCCTCATGACACTTTATGGTCACAGCTTGCCCATGGAATTGGCTGCGGCGACCAAAATTCCTAAATTGAAGCTCAATAGCCCGGGCTTCAACGTGGTCATCCGACAAGTCGGGAGTTGAAAAAGCGCGCATTTGTTTTTCCTGAAAAATTTAAGAAGGGAAAGTATAATTCCCGTTACCTATAACTGCTATCATTATCATTCACACAGTGAATGCGACAGGATTGCCACCTTGAATATCAATCGAATAGATCTCAACCTGCTGGTCTACCTGGACGCACTACTGCGCGAACGCAATGTGACCCAGGCCGCCCATCACTTGAACCTGTCTCAACCCGCAATGAGTAACGGCCTGCGCCGGCTTCGGGAACTGTTTGATGACCCTCTGCTGGTACGTACCAGCGACGGTATGACACCCACTGAACGGGCATTAGAACTGGAGCCCGTGGTACGGGAGGTACTCACTACCATTGATCGTGCGGTACAACCCCGTTCGGCATTCGAACCCAAAGAAGCCCAACGAGTTTTCCGCATCATGGCAAGTGACTACGCCGAATCGACGTTACTGCCCACCGTACTGGGGCAACTGCGTACTCTCGCACCCGGACTGACTCTGGACATTATGACCCCCAGCGATGTCAGCTTTATGGATGTGGAACGGGGTAAAGTAGACATGGTGATAAATCGATTCGACTCCATGCCCCAATCCTTCCACCAGATACACCTGTGGGATGATACGTTTTCCTGCCTGCTAAGCCCCGAAAACCCGGTACTGGAAAACTTCACTCTGGACAACTACCTCAAAGCCAACCATGTATGGGTGAGTAAAACTGGCATGGGCGTGGGCGTAGGTGTCGACCCGGATGACGTGCAGCGACTCGGGTGGGTTGATGCCGCCCTGAACAAGCTGGATAAAAAGCGGCAAATACGAGTATTTACCCGCCACTATCAGGCCGCAATGACGATGGCCGAACAAAATGACCTTATTGTCACCCTACCAACCCGCGCAGCCCAGCTGAAAGCCAATAACCCCAGAGTCGTTCTACGAGAACCACCTCTGGACATCCCGCCGCTGGAGCTAAAGATGGCCTGGAGCCCCTTGCTACAGCACAACCCTGCCAATCGTTGGCTACGAAAACTAATCGTCGACAGCGCGAGAATACTGGACGGAAAAGAGCCCACCCTCTAACTGAAAGCCGCCATTGCCATTCATCAAAGGAATGGCGGCGATAGAAACGATAAATTAGCTAAATTTAACTCTCGGGTTAGAATTCCTAGCTTAGTTAGAATCACACGCTTGCCTCCGGGTACAACGCAAAAGGATCAGCACAATGACAGATCGAATCCAAATCGCGGGTTTACAAATAGCTCCGGCCATACACCAATTACTGGAGCGCGAGATTGCCCCGGGAACAGGCGTCAGCGCAGAAGATTTTTGGACGGGCCTGGCCACTCTGCTCAATGAGTTCGGGCCACGCAACAGAGAGCTTTTGGCGGTTCGTGATGACATTCAGGCCAAAATTGATGCATGGCACCATGCCAACCCGGGACCAAACTACAACAAAGCTGCCTATAAGACCTTTCTGCAGGAGATAGACTACCTGCTACCAGAGGGTGAGGACTTTAACATTGAAACTACCGGCGCCGATGAAGAAATATGCGCCGTGGCCGGGCCTCAACTGGTAGTGCCAGTAATGAACGCACGCTATGCTCTCAACGCTGCCAACGCTCGCTGGGGTAGCCTGTATGACGCTTTGTATGGCACCGACGTCATTTCAGAAGATGACGGCGCACAGCGCGCTGGCGCCTACAACCCGGTGCGTGGAAACAAGGTCATCGCCTACGCCAGAGATTTCTTAAATAGCCACTGCCCTCTATCCACCGGCGACCACAGCCAGGCTACTGCTTACACCGTAGTGAATAATACCTTACAGCTGACACTCGCTGATGGTCAGATCAGCTCACTGGCTGATCCTGAGCAATTTCGTGGCTACACCGGCGAAGCCAACGCGCCCACCAGTGTGTTGTTGCGCCACAATGGTCTGCACATCGACGTTCAAATAGACCCACTGAGCACAATTGGATCAACTGACTCCGCCGGCATCTCAGACCTGATCCTCGAATCAGCAATCACCGCTATACAAGATTGTGAAGACTCTATCGCCGCCGTAGACGCTGATGACAAAGCCAAGGTCTATGCAAATTGGCTGGGATTAATGCGTGGAGACCTTAGCGAATCTGTGGAAAAAAGTGGAAAAACTATCCAGCGTACATTAAACCCAGACCGCGAATACATTGGACATGATGGTAGCAAGTTAGTCTTACCCGGAAGAAGCCTGATGTTTGTGCGCAACGTTGGCCACCTGATGACCAACGAAGCGATTCTGGACAGCGAGGGACGTGAAATCCCAGAAGGTATTATGGACGGTTTGTTCACCACCATGATCGCGCTGCATGATCTCAGAGGGGGCAGCGAACGCAAAAACTCCCGCGAAGGCAACGTTTATATTGTAAAACCCAAAATGCACGGCCCCGATGAGGTCAGCTTCACTTGTGAGCTGTTTGACAAGATTGAGGACATTTTGGGTCTTGAGCGCAATACCATAAAAATGGGCATCATGGACGAAGAGCGCCGCACCACCATCAACCTGAAAGAATGCATACGCCGCGCAAAGGCGCGTGTCGTATTCATAAACACCGGCTTCCTGGACCGCACAGGCGATGAAATTCACACCAGCATGGAAGCGGCTGCCATGACGCCAAAAGGCGCCATGAAGCAGGAACCCTGGATTAATGCCTATGAAGACTGGAATGTCGACATCGGCCTAGCGTGCGGCCTACAGGGCAAGGCACAAATAGGCAAAGGTATGTGGGCCATGCCCGCCATGATGTCCGAAATGATGGCAACGAAAATTGGACACCCCAAGGCGGGCGCTAACACGGCCTGGGTTCCGTCCCCCACCGCGGCCACTTTGCACGTGATGCACTATCATCAGGTCAATGTAACGCAGCGTCAGAACGAATTAAAATCACGGCCGCGCGCTCAACTCGATGACATCATTAGCATTCCACTAAAAGGCGCCGAAGGTCTCAGCGCAGATGATATTCAGCAGGAACTCGATAACAATGCCCAAGGTATTCTTGGCTATGTAGTGCGCTGGATCGACCAGGGTGTTGGTTGCTCTACTGTCCCCGATGTACACAATGTAGGCTTGATGGAAGACCGTGCAACCTTGCGTATTTCCAGCCAGCATCTTGCGAACTGGCTACACCATGAGGTTTGTTCAAAAGAACAGGTGCGTGAAACCCTTGAACGCATGGCAGCGATTGTTGACCAACAGAATGCCGGAGACTCTCTCTATCAGCCGATGGCACCCAACTTTGATAACAGCATTGCCTTTCAGGCGGCCTGCGATCTGGTGTTTTTAGGACGTGAGCAGCCTAATGGATACACCGAGCCGGTGTTGCATGCTCGGCGTCGGGAGGCGAAAGCTCGGTAGGACATTAACGGCACACATATGCCCGTGATCGGGCATATGTGCTTCTGTTAATGGCTTTTTTCATGAAGACTGAAAGCTAAGCCATTCGTTCTAGTGCTGTCGAAGCCTCTACGTAGTCGTAGCCCAAGGTGTCCGCAACAGCTTTATAAGTAACCATACCTGCGTGCACATTCAAACCATCACGCAAATGAACATCATCCTGCAAGGCCTGAACTACACCTTTGTCTGCCAGATTCAGTGCGTAGGGTAATGTCGCATTGGTAAGAGCCATGGTTGATGTTCGCGCCACGCCACCTGGCATATTCGCCACACAGTAATGAACCACACCATCGACGACATAAGTGGGGGCTTCATGGGTCGTGGCCTTACTGGTTTCAAAGCAACCACCTTGATCAATGGCCACATCCACCATTACCGAACCGGTTTTCATACGCCCCACCAGCTCGCGTGAAATAAGCTTCGGCGCAGCGGCCCCGGGTATCAGAACAGCACCTACGACAAGGTCTGCTTGTACTGCATGCCGTTCGACAGATTCAGCCGTTGAATAAACTGTTTTCAAGCGACCACCGAACCACATATCCAGTTCTTTCAAACGATCCAACGATCTGTCCAATAAGGTGACATCTGCGCCCATCCCCATTGCCATGCGCGCTGCGTTTATACCGACAACACCGCCACCGATTACCAACACTTTAGCTGGCTCAACACCAGGTACGCCACCTAGCAGCATGCCATTACCACCCTGGGTTTTTTCCAGGTTGTGAGCCCCGGCCTGCACGGCCATACGACCCGCAACCTCACTCATAGGAGCCAACAAAGGCAAACCATGGCCCTCTTCCGTTACTGTCTCATAAGCAATGCAGGTAGCACCGGATTCAAGCAGTAACTTTGTCTGCTGTGGGTCTGGAGCCAAATGTAAGTATGTAAACAGTATCTGCCCTGGACTCAGCATTTTGCACTCGTTAGGCTGGGGCTCCTTAACTTTGATGATCATCTC
>JADGEN010000128.1 GCA_016744355.1 Halieaceae bacterium | reverse complement strand
AGAAGACACTAAGGAGGTAGGCAATGAGTAATCAGCCAAATACGGTCGCTATCGGGGCATTTATTGTCGGCGCCGCGCTTATCGCTATCTCTGCACTTATCTTTATCGGTGGCTCGGGCTGGGGTGGAGACAAGAGTAAAATCGTGATGGTTTTTGACGGCTCTGTGAAAGGGCTTTCGGTTGGCGCACCGGTAGCCTTGCGGGGGGTTCAAATTGGACAGGTTACCAATATCCGTCTCCTTTTCGACCGAGACACTATCGATGTCACCATGATGGTGGAAGCCGAAGTTGATTGGAGAAATTTTGAAACTCGCGGTAGTACAGAAGCCTATTTGGATGACGAAATGATTTCCAGAGGCTTGCGTGCTCAGCTCAACAGTCAAAGCCTGCTGACAGGCCTGCTCTATATACAGCTCGACTTCCATCCCGATTCAGAACTGAATCTTACAGACATCGATTCCGACTACTCACAAATACCAACCATACCGACAGAGCTACAGCGCATAACAAAAGAGTTGGACTCTCTGGACTTTGCTGGCATCGCCAAAAATATAAATTCCATCGCCTTAAACCTCAACAGCTTTGTCGCTACGCGCGAATTTCAAGAATTACCTTCCGACCTACACAATACGCTGGCTTCGTTCGAAGAACTGAGCAAGCAACTCAATGCAGCGATTAAAACGTCAGGTCCCAAACTAGAGACCCTGTTGGATGAAAGCTCCGTCACCATGAGCACGCTGGACTCTGAAATACCAAAAATTTCAAGCGCCGCCATTGCTACCCTCAAAGCCCTGGACACAGGCATGGCAGCTTTTGAGCAAACTATGATAGAAATTGACGGGCTGGTTTCGGAAGACTCTGCCACCACCTATGCACTCAATAAGGCGCTGCGAGAAATTTACCTTGCGGCTAAAGAGCTGCAGTTACTGGCAAAGACACTAGAAGCAAACCCGGAGTCCCTGTTACGGGGAAAAAGCGAGGACACACAGTGAAAAAACTCTATAGAACATTGATTGCCGGTCTGTCACTGCCTTTGATTTTACTCGGCTGCGGCACGACGCCGGCAAGTCATTACTACCTGCTAAGTGCACCGGCACAGCAAATCCCCTCAGGCACCTCACCCTCTGTGGGCGTCGGTCCAATTGAAATCCCCGAATACCTCAATCGCCATGCCATGGTCTACAACCGTGACGGAAACAGGTTGCACATTGCCAACTTTGATCGTTGGGCCGAGCCTTTAGATAGCTCCATCTTGCGCGTAGTGCGCCTGAACCTGGCAACGACCCTAAACACACAGGATGTACAAGCCTACCCATGGAAAAAGAGCAGCCGACCTGAGTATGGGATTGCAGTAACTATCCTCGGCCTGGACGCAAATGACGAGAGTGCAAAGCTGGTTGTCGAATGGCATATTAGAAAGCCACAGAGTGACAAAACCCTGATGCGCAGAATTGATACATTACAGTATGATTTGCCTACAGGGACGGTAACCGCGACAGAGGTTGCAGCGGCCTACAGTGAACTTTTTTACCAACTGAGTAACAAGATCGCTGCAGAAATTACTGCAGACATGACAAGCAATAGCGATACCGCAGCTGCACCTTAAGCGTTAAGATGCAGCCGGCAGGCTAGCCTAGAAGGAGTAGCGCAGATCCACACCGTAGGTGAGCGGGTCTTCGATGCTGGTATACGCGGCGCCCAAGTCATCGGCAACAAAACCGCCCGGGTTACTGGCATATTCCTCATCCAGCAGGTTTTTACCCCATAGCGCCACTTCGATGCTGGCGTCGTCACTTTCCCAGGCGATACGCGCACTCAGACGTTTCTTATCCTGAAAGTACCAGGGGCCCTCATAGAAAACAGCGTCGTCTTCAAACTCGCCGGTATCTTCAATAAACACATAATCGACGTGCACCAACAGGTAACCCATAGGTATCTCCGGGGTCCAGTCAAAGCGCAGGGTATAGTCATTACTGGTATTACCCGACTCCGCTTCACCGCCCTTGAGTTCTCCGGCGCCGTTATAATATTCATCGGAAGTAGATTCAGTATCCCGATAAGTTGTCAGCGCCCCCAGGCGAAGGTTGTCCAGCACATTCCACTGCACAATCAATTCTATGCCATCTGTCTCTTCATCACTGGAGACAACACTGGGCGAGGCCGTTGGATCGTCTGGACCGTCTTTGGTTGTGCGCTGGGTCTGCTTACCATCAAGCTCCTGATGAAAAAGGGCCACCTCGAGTCTCACCCTATTATCAAAAAAATCACCCTTCAGACCCAGTTCAAGATTAGCCATATCTTCCGGGTCAAATGGCCCGGTAACATAACTGGCAAAACTCTGCCCATCGTAGCCCCCGGACTTGTAGCCGGTCGCATAGCTCAGATACGCCATCGCGGTGTCGGAAAACTCCCAGTTAGCCACAAGACGGCCGGTGACCTTACTCCAACTCTCGGAATCGCTGAATTTGTTGTAGTAATCAGCAGGATCCGCGCCTGTCTGGGCGGGATCATAATTGAGTATTTGGGGCGCTACAGGCCAGACCAGGGTAGAGGGGAAAGTCTGCCAGGAATAATCTTTTTCATCCGCACTGTAACGCAAACCACCAGCGATACTCAGAGTGTCTGTGAGCTGATAGGTCAGATCGGCAAATACACCCCAGTTGGTGAAATCACCGGTGTTATCCATGGTTTCGGTCAGTAAATCACCAGCAAAGGATGGCGGTAAAACTGCTATCCCAAAGGCCTCAGATAATCCGAGGTAGTAAGCCTCATCATCCCCTGCGAAATCCCAGATATGGTCATCCGGTGTCAGCCCTAAACCCGATACGGTCAAAAACTGCATATACGCATCTGCGCTAATATGGATATCAGTGCGCTGATAAACCTCTTCGGAGCTGTAGTTCACCCCTGAAATCAGGTTGATTTTATCGGTAACGTAGTTAAAACGAAGCTCGCTATACAGAATATTAGACTCTTCAATATTGTTGGTATCAAAATAGCGTCGCGGATCTGCAGTGCCGTCTTCGTCTTCCAGATTGGTTGTCTCCCAGTCGCGATAGCTCAACACACCAAACATTGACAGCTCTTCATTGAAGTAATGGTTAAGCTTGAGCGCGACACCGTACATATCGCGGGTCTCTTCAGCCCCAACTACGTCATTCGCCGCTTCGCCCGAATATGGATTGAGACTGCCCTGATAGGCGTATTTACCGACGCCAATTGCTTCACGGGGCTGCTCGTCACGATCTTCTATATCGGCGCTGAGCTGTAAATTGGTTTGATCGGAGAGTGTCCACAAAACAGATGCACGCGCAGCAAAGAACTCTTCATCGCGTATGTCGCTACCAATGCCGACGTTCTCGGTAATGCCGTCACGCTGATGAGAAAACACGTTGGCACGTACCGCGATGTTATCGGTGACCGGTGCGTTCACCATTCCCTCCAGGCGCACCAGGTTATAGTTACCCAGACGCGTCTTAACAAACGCTTCAAACTCGTCGCCGGGATTATTGGGCACAATGTTGATCACACCTGCTGTTGCGTTGCGGCCAAACAAGGTGCCCTGAGGCCCTTTGAGGATTTCAGTTCGCGCGATATCAGTAAAAGGAATAGACGTGACAGCCCGCGGCATATAACTGCCATCGTAAAACGTAGCGGTAGAGGGGTCGCCGCCAGAGCTGATATTGGGGCTACTGACTCCCCGCATGGTGATGCCCACCTGTGTAGAGCCACCCTCACTGACTTCGAAGCCGGGAATGAAATCGTCAATATCCTGAATGTTGACTGCGCCTGTGTTTACCATGTCCTGAGCGGTAAACGCGTTGACGGTAACCGGCACCGACATATAGTTCTCTTCGCGTTTTTGTGCGGTAACCACAACCTCTTCCAATATCAGGCTATAACCACCTTTCTTCTCTTCCTCCTGCCCCACGACCTGGACGCTAGATAAAGCCACCAGCGCAGCTGCAACAGACGACACAAGTCTTGCACGAGTGAAGGCTGACGCCCCCCCGGACACCCCCGGGCTCAAAAATCGAGAATTTGGCATGCGTAAATCTCCTGAACATTAGAATTATTAGTACAACCGTACAAGAATATAGAAGTAGCGATTCCAATACAATATGAGACCACTCACCGTACAACTCAAGTGCAGAATTACCATCATTCGGATGCATATCTGAACTCCCACCCAAAAGGGTCGTAATAAACCGTCCACCCGCAGCAGAACAGTTGCCAGCTTCTCAATGTCGGTAGTACTCTGTGCGCGCATCTATTTGGTCACATGGCAGGAGATCAGCAATGAGTAGCTCAGACAACAAACCCTATGCCGCCGCTATTGAAGGCTGGCATACCATGGGAGCTAAACCGGCACTCATCGGCACCCAGTGTGACGAGTGCGGCAGCTATTTTTTCCCAAAACAAACACAGTATTGTAAAAATCCGCAATGCGAAAGCACCGATTTCACCGAGGTCGAGTTGAGCCGCAGGGGCCACATCTGGAGCTATACCAACGCCGGCTACAAACCCCCGACGCCCTTTGTGGCAGATGATCCCTTCGAGCCTTTCGCCATTGCAGCAGTGCAGTTGGAGAAGGAGCAAATGGTTGTACTGGGGCAGGTGGTGAAAGGCGTGGGCGTTGATGACCTGAAAGTCGGCTTGCCCGTTGAACTGGTACTGGAACCACTGCATGAAACCGATGAAGACATTAAGCTGACCTGGAAATGGCAGCCCAGTGAATGTTGAAAGCCCTACAACCAAGTCAGTGGAGTTAACAAGATTATGTCAAACGAAATAGCCATTCTGGGCGCAGGCATGCACCCCTGGGGAAAATGGGGTCACAACTTTGTCCAATACGGTGTGGCCGCCGCGCGCGAAGCGCTCGCCGATGCGGGCGTACCCTGGCAGGATGTGAAATTTATCTCCGGCGGAGCCACTATGCGCTGCGGCTATCCCGGTTATGTGGCAGGTGCCAGCATCGCACAGGCTTTAGGTTGGCAGGGAGCTGAGGTTAATACCTCTTACGCAGCATGCGCCTCGGGTTCCCAGGCCCTGGCTGCTGCGAGAAACAAAATCCTTGCGGGCGAGTGCGAAGTGGCCTTGGTGGTCGGTGCAGATACAACACCCAAGGGCTTTTTAGCACCCGCCGGAGGCTACCGGCCTGAAGACCCCGATTGGGTCCGCTTTTATCTTGGCATTACCAATCCTACCTATTTCGCTTTGTACGCCCGGCGTCGTATGGACCTCTACGGTGATACATTGGAAGACTTCGCCGCAGTGAAGGTTAAAAACTCCCTGATAGGCAGCAAAAACCCCCGGGCCCGGTACCGCAAGTGCTTCACGGCGGAAGATGTAGCCGCTTCAGCTATGGTCGCGGACCCACTGCGCCTTATGGATATCTGCGCGACCAGCGATGGCGGCGCAGCACTCATCGTCTCCAGCATGGAATATGCACGCAAAATTGGAAAAGGCAATGCGCCGCGCGTTGCCGCCATCTCAACGGTCACTCCCACCTTCGCCAGCGAAGTGGTAGAGATGCCAGACATCGCTACCGACTCCGCAGCTGCCATGGGTGTAGAGGCGCATGCCTATCGCGCTTCCCTGCCGGTAAAAGCTTATGAGGAAGCGGGTATTGGTCCAGAAGACGTGAGCCTGGCAGAGGTGTACGACTTGTCCACCGCACTGGAACTGGATTGGATAGAGGACTTACAGCTGGCACCTCGCGGAGAAGCCGCCGCACTCTTGCGCGCCGGCGACACCGCTCTGGGCGGCAAGATTCCGGTGAATGTCTCCGGCGGTTTGGCCTGTTTTGGTGAAGCTGTTCCTGCACAGGCGCTGGCTCAGGTGTGCGAGCTGACATGGCAGCTTCGAGGTCAGGCGGGTGACCGTCAGGTAGAGGGCGCGAAGGTTGGCATTACCGCTAACCAGGGCTTGTTTGGCCACGGTAGTTCGGTGATTGTTACCCGCTAGGGGGTGGGAGCCAAGCTTCCTCCCGACTCAATCCCGTTGGTATTCCATCTGGCCATTGACCATATAAGCACGGTGTCGCACGCCCTGCGCGTCGGGGTTGCTGTCACTGTACCCCACATCGCCGCCATAGAGAAAACACATCCCCCCTTCGATTGTCACCACACGCGGCGCGTAGACAATGGCTTCGCGTGCGCCAATCGCCAGCTGGGCCTCATGACAATCATTGTATGGGGCAATGTCTATCAAGCTGATATAGGTGGGGGGCATCAGGCGGAGCTTCTCGCGCGCATCGTCTGATTCGGCAAAAGCCCGGTGCGGGCATATCCAGCGGTGAGCAGATATTTCACCCCCGTCAACTTCAACCTCCTGGTCCCGATGCAGTATCGCCAGAAAAAACCAGGTGGAGAAACGCTTTTTAGCGCCCTCGGGCGTGGTCCAATGAGACAAGTAGACCAGTTGATCGGCTGAAATTACCAGGCCAGCTTCCTCCTGGGTTTCCCGGATCGCCGCATTGACTGCGGCTTCGTAGCTATCGCCCTCTTCTGCGTAGTCATTTTCATCTATTTTGCCGCCGGGAAAGACCCACATGCCGCCCATGTGTTTCACCGCTTTGCTGCGCTGAACTAACAGAGCCTCCACCCCATCACAGCCGTCCCGCATCAATACGACGGTAGCCGCCGGGAGTATAGGCCCGCTCTCATCATTAAATTCTATCAGCGGTTTCAAGGGTAAAACCGGCTGATTGTGTCGATTACACAGGCCGGGCGATCACCACCTTCAATCTCAATGGTCATTCGCACCACAATCTGCACCCCGCCTTTTACCTCCTCCACGCTGATAACTTCTCCCCCGCCCCGAACCCGGCTTCCAACAGGCACTGCCGCGGGAAAACGGACTTTCTCACAGCCATAATTCACACCCATGGACACGTTGTTCACTTGCATAATCTGCGGCAGAAACAGGTTAGCTAGCGACAGGGAAAGGTAACCATGCGCGATAGTTTTACCAAATGGCCCACTGGCTGCCCTCTCGGGATCAACATGAATCCATTGATGGTCCCCGGTTGCATCCGCGAACATATCGATGCGCTGCTGATCTATTTCCAGCCAGTCGCTGTAACCCAGATGTTGCCCAACTGAGTCCAGCAGGGCTGCCGGTGTTTCAAACTGTGTGCTCATATTTACTCCGTTTTGTTCTTTGCAAAAATCAGCGGAACTATAGCATCGCAAACCGGACGATGGTGCCATGCTGGTTCAAATGTATTCACCAGCTCCACATTGCTTGTGCAGGCCGCCGTGAAAGCGAGGGCGGAAATAGCTATCAATTAGCTGAAATGGTGTTATAGTTATGTAT
>JADGEN010000127.1 GCA_016744355.1 Halieaceae bacterium | reverse complement strand
TCCCAGGACAGCTGGGCTGCAGAGAGGTAGCCTACAGCCCCTATCAGGCGTTCTTCGGCCAGCCCTTTCATCAGGTAAATGAATCCCTGCCCGGGCTCGCCCAGCACATTGGCCTTGGGAACTTTTACATTATTAAAAAATAACTCGGCGGTATCCTGAGCCTTGAGGCCCATTTTTGCCAGATTGCGGCCGCGCTCAAAGCCCTCCATACCCCGTTCAACCACAAATAAGGTCATGTGGTGGGGATTGTTTTCGGGGTCGGTCTTGGCGGCAACAATAACCAGATCGGCGTTTATGCCGTTGGATATGTAAACCTTGGAGCCGTTTAATACCCAGTGATCCTCTTTTTCGACGGCATTGGCTCGCATGCCCGCCAAATCACTGCCCGCATCAGGTTCAGTCATCGCGATGGCGAGAATATGCTCACCGCTCACACACTTGGGTAAAAAACGCGAGCACTGTTCTGCGCTGCCAAAACGCGTGAAATACGGGCCTACCAGTCTGCTGTGTAGCGAGTTATACCAATCACCTGCGCGGGCATAGGCTGTCTCTTCTATGATGACCTGCTCAAAGCGAAAATCGGCATCGCCCATGCCACCGTACTCTTCATCTGGCCACACCATAAGAAAGCCCTGCTCTCCAGCTTTGCGAAAAGCGCTGCGATCGACAATTCCGGCCTCACGCCAGTCTTCCATATGTGGCACAATCTCTGCTGCGAGAAACTTGCGATAGGCATCGCGAAACATATTTTGTTCGTCCGTGAATTCTCGCTGTATCATTGCTAGTGCCTCCGGGCGTGGTGTGATGAAAATGCAGGCGAAACAGTATGGTAATGCCAACGCCAGCCATCAATGACCTGTACCGACAAATTAATTGACTTCAAATGACAGCAGGCAAAAAATGACAGAGACGGACCACTGATGGATCAAATTTCCCCCCAAAGCTGGGCAAGCATCCACTACAGCCTGTTATTTTCCATCGCTGCGGCCCAGATCGTGGTGATCTACCTGCTTAACAACTCGACACTTCCACCCAGGGCGCTGGGAATTTACACCATTTATTTTGTCGCAGCTGCGCTGTGTGCTATTGCCATTTTACTGCAAATGAGCGCCGGTACTGCGCTGTCTATCGACGTCGCCGCAATCGCCAGCCTGGTCACCGGCTACCTTCTGGTTCTTGCCATTGCTGCGCGCGCCGAAGTCCTTGCCGGCAGGCTCACACTAGGGATAATTTGCCTGTGCGCTTGTATGAGTGCTTTCTTTCTAGGCAACCGCAGTATGTTTTTGTTGGAGAGCTGCACAATCGCATTTTTCTGCCTACTTATCATGAGTTTTTCGATACGAAGCTATACCCGGGACAAAAACCTTGGGGACGCTGTACTGGGCTTCACTGCAACAATTACCTTCTTTGGTATAGCCATTGCCAACTATCTGCTGTTTCAAAGCGGAGACTTGCAAGAGGCGAAAACGGTTCTTTACGCACTCTACAGCTGTGCGTATGCACTGGTATTTATCGGATTTTTAACCAGCGTGCTGAGCGACTATCAACAGCACCTGATACAACTGGCCACGGAAGACCCACTCACTCGTTTATTCAATCACAGAGGCCTGGTTGAGGCCGTCAATGTCAGTCTCGCTGTAGCAGCGCGAGAGCGCCTACCTACCTCCGCCCTCATGGTTGATATAGACCACTTCAGCAAAGTGAATGACAATTTTGGCGAAGAAACTGGCGACCAGGTAATAAGACAGATTGCAGGCATTTTAACCCGTATGGCCAGAGCCAGTGATGTTATCGCCCGTATTGGCGGCGAGGAGTTTTTGCTGATACTTCCCGATACCTCATTGGAATCGGCCCGAATTTTAGCGGAGCGTATTCGCGCCGCAATCGATGACCAGCCCCTACTGGTACATCGTCAGTCCATTCACATCACTGTGAGCCTGGGAATTGCCTGTACCGAAGGCACCGTCAATCTGGATAATCTCACTCAGGCTGCCGACAGGGCAATGTATCTGGCCAAACGCGGCGGGCGTAATCGGGTAGCGTCTGTCGAGCACAAGCCAGTGCACATCACCCCCGCAACCTCCAGGGCCTGACACTATCGTGCGCGACCTCTCTATTTCAGTGCATTTCGCCCGCGCAGTCCTCAAACACGCTGTTGTACAGGGCGTGGACGTTGTTAGCCTGCTTAGGCACAATCGTATTTCGCCACGCTTGCTGGGGGAAGACAACGCCAGAATTTCAATTGAACGTTTCGCCGATTTGCAGGTGAGCACCATGCTCGCTATGGGGGACGAAGCGCTGGGCTACTCCTCTCGTCGCTTACCCATTGGCACCTGGAGCATGATGTGTCACGCGGTTATCGGCAGTGAAACCCTGGGGCAGGCGCTACATCGCTATTGCCGCTTCTTTCAGCTATTCGAATTTGGTGTCAGACCCTATCTGGAAGTGTCCGCAGAACAAGCCAATGTCATCGCCAGACCCTACGATACCAGCGCCAGCCAGGATGGCTATTCGGGTGAAATTGTCCTGTTTAATTCTCACCGTTTTGCCAGTTGGTTGACGCAGGAATTTCTACCGCTGCAAAGTGTCGAGATTAGTGGCTCTCCACAGGCCCAGCCGCAGGACTACCGCCATATGTTTCTAGCCTCGCCGGTGCAGTTTGAGCAGGGGGACACCAGAATGACATTCTCCTCCTCACTGCTGGAGCGGCGCGTGGTGCAAAATGAACAATCCCTGCGCCATTTCCTGCGTCACCCCGGACTCATTATGCTGACCCAGGGTTACGAGCGAAACAGTTGGACCACTCGAGTTAAGGGCATTATCCGTTACAAACTGGAACAAATGCCCGAGTTGAACGAAGTCGCCAGTCAACTGGATGTACATCCACAAACACTGAGGCGCAGGCTTTCCAGCGAGGGAACAAACTTCAAGGAAATAAAAAATCAGCTGCGCCGCGACACCGCCCTGCACTTTCTGGGCAAACAGGGGCTGAGTATTGAAGAGATTGCCCACCGTGCGGGGTTTTCAGAATCCAGCGCTTTCATACGCGCCTTTAAAGGCTGGACTGGCGTCACCCCCTACTCCTACCGTAAAGGGCTCTAGGGCGTGTAAACCAACTTCCCCCTGCAGCGCACGCAGTGGTAAGCACAGTTGCGCCGCTGCACCCTGTTGTGGCGAGTAGCCGACACATTGTGCGTCTGGCAAGAGCATTGGTAGCGATGTCGCGCTTGGCGTCGCTGTGGTATGCCATCGAGGTTCAGGTCAAAGGTTACCCCGGCATCGGCGCCGAACTCTGCCATCACTGCCTGCCACTCCAATCCATGCGGCTTTACCCTGCGCAGGCCGTAAACCTGGTCGACGACAAAATGTGCCACCTCGTGTGGCACTGTACCGTTGAGATTCTGTTCAAAGTATTTGGCGAATATCCACGGGTTATAGCGAATACAGCTACGCCTACCCACCACTTTGTACATACCCGCCGTGCGTCCTGACAAATCGAAGTGAACAGGTAGCTCAGGAAATTTCTGTTTGAAAATTTTCTCCGCGCTTTGAATAAAATGCAGGGTGTGTTGCACCACCTGTTGCTGCTGCTGAGAACCTATTGGCTCTATATCTTTCTGTTCGAGTAAATTGGCCTGTAACACGCCCGACCCCATCTATAGGTTCATACAAAGATTGAGCCACTGAGTCAGCGCCTCGTTTCGAAACTTTTTGCGGTGCACGATGATATGGAACTGCCGCTTAAAATCGCGTGCGGGAACCGCCAGAGGCACCAGAGAGCCACGAGCAAAGGCCTCTTGCAGGCATATTTTCGACAAACAGCCCACACCAAGTCCTGCTTCCACCGCTCTTTTGATAGCTTCAGTGTGTTGCAACTCCATGGAGATTTCCAGGTCGGGCAAAATGCCGTGCATAGCGCGGTCGAAGGTCTGGCGGGTTCCTGACCCCGGCTCGCGTACAATCCAGGCCTGCTGTAACAACATGGCATCACTGATCGATCTGTTTTTGTGAAGTGGGTGGCCCGGAGCTGCAAATACTTGCAACTCATCCTCTCGCCACAAAATACTCTCCAGTTCGGGATCTTGTAACTCGCCTTCTATCAAGCCGACGTCCAGCTCAAAGTGGCGCACACGGTGCGCTATAGCCTCGGTATTGGCCACACTGAGCGCTACTTCCGCCTGCGGAAATAACTGACGGAACCTGGCAATCATGCCCACAGCCAGGTAATTACCTATCGTCAATGTGGCGCCCAATTTCAGGTGACCGACTACTTCTTTGCCGGATATGGCTTGTTCGAACTCTCGCGCCTGCTCCATCAGGTTTTCGGCCTGAGGTCGCAATTGAGCACCAAATTGACTTAACCTCAAGCGTTTGCCTACACGTTCGAATAGTTGCACATCAAAAATTTTCTCCAGCTCTCCCAGAGAGCCGCTTGCGGCAGATTGCGACATGGCGAGCTGCCGTGCCGCCGCGCTGATATTCTCCGTCTTAGCGGTCGCTAAAAACACTTCAAGCTGGCGAAGACTGTATCGCATCGCTGCTCCTCTATATCGCTTTAATCAATATATTATATCCATTAAAACCGTTTTATCAATATATAGTGAGGCCGTACACTGATCCCATCAACTGGGAAAAGGAGTATCAAAACATGGCCACCTTACTTCGCGAAGAGGTTACCGCTGTACACCACTGGACCGACCGCCTGTTCAGCTTCAAAACTACACGTAACCCCGGTTTCCGCTTTAAAAATGGTCACTTTACAATGATAGGCTTGGAGCGCGAGGGAAAACCCCTGTTGCGTGCCTACAGCCTGGCCAGTGCAAATTACGAGGACGAGCTCGAGTTTTACAGCATTAAAGTCCCCGACGGACCACTCACCTCAAAGCTTCAGAGCCTGAAGGTTGGCGATGAAGTACTGGTTAACACCAAAGCCACCGGCACACTGATACAGGACAATCTGCTACCCGGCAAGCATCTCTACCTGCTTGCTACCGGCACTGGCCTGGCACCGTTCCTCAGTATCATTAAAGACCCCGAGATGTACGAACAGTACGATAAAATCGTGCTTGTTCACGGCTGCCGTACTATTGAGGAGCTGGCCTACCAGAAGGAAATTACTGAAGAACTGCCACAGCATGAATACCTGGGCCCTGCGGTACGCGAGAAATTAATCTACTACCCCACTGTTACGCGGGAAAAGTTTCGCAACAATGGCCGCATCACCGACTTGCTGCGTATTGGCAAGCTCACTGCAGACATCGGTCTGCCCCCCATCAATGCCGAGACGGACAGATTCATGCTGTGCGGTAGCCCCAGCATGCTAAAAGAGCTGTGTGCACTGCTGGAAAGTGCCGGGTTACGTGAGTCACGCCATGGGAAGGCAGCTCACTATGTCATCGAGCGTGCCTTCGTGGAGAGCTGAGCATACATCCTGCGGGCCAAAGTGTAAGTTTTGGTCTATTTTTTTGTTGTGCGCCGTCATTGTTACGGGCTTGGTCTGGCGACAGACTGAGCCTCCACTTTTCGAGCCGCAAATACGACTATGAGTAATCAGACCCAGCAACTTGATATCACAAGGCTTAGCGAATATTTAGCTGATAAAATTCCAGGGCTTACTCTACCCTTGGAGGCACAGAAGTTTGAAGGCGGACAATCGAACCCTACCTTCAAGCTCACCGCTGGAAACAAATCTTACGTCCTCCGCCGCAAGCCACCGGGTGAGTTGCTAAAGAGTGCCCACGCCGTAGACCGCGAATTCAGGGTTATCAGTGCCTTGGCAGATACCGATGTGCCTGTACCCAAAACCTATCTACTGTGCGAAGACGACAGCATCATCGGCTCCATGTTCTACGTCATGGAGTGCATGGAAGGCCGCATTTTATGGGACCCTGTGCTGCCCGAGGCACGCGATAAAGCCGAGCGCACTGCCATCTACGACAGCATGAACAAAACCATGGCTGCGCTTCACAATGTAAACATAGACTCGGTGGGGTTAAGCGACTACGGGCGTCCGGGAAACTATTTCGAACGACAGCTCAGTCGCTGGAGCAAACAGTACAAAGCCTCTGAAACCGAAAACGTTGAGGCCATGAACATCCTGATGCAATGGTTGCCTGCCAACATGCCCGCAGACGACGGCAGTTTGGGACTTGTTCACGGAGACTACCGACTGGACAATATGATGTTCCACCCGACCGAACCACACGTTATCGCACTGTTGGACTGGGAACTATCGACACTGGGTCACCCACTCGCCGATCTCGCTAACCAGTGTATGGCGTGGATGCTCCCCCGCGAGGGCGACATGAAGGGCTTGGCTGGTGTTGACCGTGCCTCGCTGGGCATTCCGTCAGACGAAGAATACATCGCCAGCTACTGCGAACGCACCGGGCGCAGTGGCATCGATAACTGGCCGTTCTATTTAGCTTTCTCCCTATTCCGACTGGCGGCTATTGTTCAGGGCGTACGCAAGCGCGCCCTGATCGGAACAGCCTCCAATGCCGATGCCGATTCTCGAGGCAATCTGGTAGTACCCCTCGCCGCTATGGCACTCGAATTAACTAAATAACCTTTAAAGGAAAGTACTATGTCTGAAGAACAAGCTGTTCTAGTCGATGTAAGCGATGGCATTATGACTGTCACTCTGAACCGTCCCAAAGCCAAAAATGCGGCCAACCGCGCATTGGCAGAAGGTGTAGCGGCCGCCATGGACGAGCTCGATAGCAACGATGAAATTCGCGTTGCCATTATCACTGGCGCAGGCGGTACCTTCTGCTCTGGCATGGATCTCAAAGCCTTCGTTAGCGGTGAATTACCCTCAGTCAAGGGCCGCGGATTTGCAGGATTAACCGAACAGCCACCCAAGAAACCTCTCATTGCAGCAGTTGAAGGCTACGCTCTGGCTGGCGGGTTCGAAGTGGCAATGTCATGTGATTTAATCGTCGCGGCTGAAGATGCCAAATTCGGTATTCCTGAAGCCAAGCGCGGTCTGGCGGCTGCAGCCGGAGGCTTGATCAAGCTGCCACGGCAAATGCCACCTCGCATCGCCATGGAACTGGCTTTGACAGGTGACTTCATCAGCTCTGCACGGGCCTATGAGACAGGCATGATCAATCAGGTCGTTGAGCCTGGTACGGCACTGGAAGCGGCTAAAGCGCTGGCTGCTAAAATTGCCGCCAATGGCCCCCTCGCCGTGGCCATCAGCAAGCAGGTGGTGACCGAGTCAGCAGACTGGTCTTCAGAAGAAATGTGGGACAAGCAACAAGCTGTGGTAATGCCAATCTTCACCAGCGAAGACGCCATCGAAGGCGCGACTGCCTTCGCCGAAAAGCGCGCCCCTGTTTGGAAAGGCCGTTAATCTAGTCTCGCCCACGAACTTAATATAGGAATACGCAATGTCAGAAGCATGGATTAT
>JADGEN010000126.1 GCA_016744355.1 Halieaceae bacterium | reverse complement strand
GAGCCATTCTATTTTTTCAATCCCCTCCTCTAATTGTGGGGTTTGTGCCGAATTATCCAAACTCGTCATCTTGTACCAAAAAGTACACTTCAAAACTTCCTTATTTTTGTGTGGGTATGTGTGCCAAATACTCGCCAATAATACCCAGGCAAATTAACTGCACCCCACCCAGAAACAAGACGATAAGAATAAGCGAAGGGTAACCCGGGACGGGGTTCCCCAGAATCCAGGTTCTCAGCAAAAAATAGAAACCATAAAGAAATGCCAGAGAAGAAGTGATAACTCCCAGATAGGTCGACAGCTTTAGCGGCACATCAGAAAAGGACGTAATGCCCTCCAACGCAAAATTCCACAGGCGCCAGTAGCTCCATTTTGTTGTACCAGAGGCACGCGGTCGGCGAAGATAAGGTATTTGCTTTTGAGGAAACCCCACCCAGGCATAGAGGCCCTTCATATACCGATGCGTTTCGCGCAGGGACAGCAGCGCATCCAGCGCCCGACGGCTAATTAAGCGGAAATCACCCGAATCTCGCGGTATCTCTACATCACTCAGGCGATTTAACACACGGTAAAACCACTTGGCCGAGGTAACTTTTAACCAGGACTCACCTTCACGATCGGTGCGCCTGCCATAAACAATATCGTAGCCTTCTCGCCACTCGCGAAGAAAATCGTGCACCAATTCGGGAGGGTCCTGCAAGTCTGCATCAATGATAATAACGGCATCGCCGACTGCATGATCGAGACCCGCGGAGAGCGCCACTTCCTTGCCAAAATTTCGACTCAACTCTATAACTGCCACCGCGGGGTCTTGCTCTCGCAGGTAGTTCAATACAACGGCAGTGTCATCAGTGCTGCCATCATCAACATAAATTATCTCATAGGCCAGACCAGTAGCCTGCATAACCCCGGACATACGCTGATGAAACTCTCCCAGCACGGGCGACTCGTTGTACGCGGGCACCACTACCGACAAAAGTTCAGACACTTTGTTTTCCGCCTTTACACATAAGACTAATCACGAAACACCCACACAGAGGACAGGGCATAATTCCACGCGATAACCACGACCATCGCTATTGTCTGAACCAACAGGTAATTGCCATGCAGAACGGACACACCAAAATACATGATGGAAACATTAATAATAAAGCCACAGCCCGTCATAAAAAGGTAGCGCTTCAGCGCAATAGTATGTGGGCTGGAAGCCGTAAAAGTCCAGCGGTAGTGCATCAGGTAATTAACAGCGAGCACTAAAGGATAGGCAATCGCACTGACCAACACTGCGCTGCCATGAAGGTACTCCACTCCCGCCAGCAACAGGCCATAGTAAATAATAGCGGTGGTCACACCAACGACAGAGAAACGCAGAGTACGCTGAATAAAACTCATGCACGCAGGCCTATTTGGTCAAAATGTAATACTGGGTCCACAACAGCCAGGACAGCCTGGACCCCTGTAATTTTTTTTCACACCACTGCAGCAACCGCAGCCCTGTATCCCCCGGTAGCTCTGCCACCAACGGCAAATAAAACCCGGATTTGAATTGCGCCTGAATGTGCAAGCCCGCCTCGTCAAGCTGCTCTTTCAGAACGGATTCTGTAAGCAGATTAATATGGCCTGTCTCGATAATAGGCTCTCGATATACGAGCCGCACCAATTGAATAATGCCGGGCAGAAACGCTATTTTTGCACACAGTTCCAGAGGACTATAGCGCTGAGGCGTGGAAAGAATCAGAGTGCCGCCTGGCTTTAGAAGCTTCTCCAGACCGCATAATGCCGCCTGAGAGCTGGCGATGTGTTCAATGACCTCTGTGCACAGTACCAAATCAAAACTGCCAGGCTCCAGAGTTGTGGCCGTAATGTCGTCTTTGACACAGGACAAGCCCGGGATCGTTTGCGCAATTGCTCTTGCCTGACCGAGATATGCGTCTTCGATATCCGCCGCCACCAACTCCTGCGCTACCTCAGCCAGTATGGGTAGATAGCCCCCCGCTCCGGGCCCCACTTCCAACGCCTTGTGCATTGTTCCTGGCAGCGACTGAATTCGGGACACTATCCAATCGCGGCGCGTACAGTGAAGCCAGCGCCGCGTAGGATTGCGCGAGGTATAAAGTGTTTCCTGCAAATCAACGAGCTGTCGATCTGTCTGCATAGCTATTGAACTACCCGGTAAATTTTTATATCGCCCACAAACATTTGAAACGTACCATACAACCATTTGTGCAATAAAAGTTCCGGCATAAAATTCTGCACATCGATTGCCCTTTCAAGCTCGAGCGTAGGGTGGTTTCCCGCCAGTGTATCCCGATAGAATTCTACATATTCGGGTCTGGTTTTAATCAGCCGACCGGGGACTGCAGTTAGCGGGCCATTTAACTCGTTGGCGAATGCCGTGTCATACCAGTTTTCACTGAGAATCAGGTAATGGGCCTGCTTCAGGGTCTGTGCGTTGCCGAGGCCATACTCTGGCCTGAAGAGCGACGATTGTCGCATCCCCGCTGGAGACGGACTGACATAGTAGCTGATAAACACCCGGTCATTCGGGTGCTCGGAATACCATTGACGCAGCTCAATGCGAGGGTCGCGCTGATAATCCATTTCAATATCCAGCGCCAGTAACGCGGGCCAGATAAAAAACAGAGGGAGAAACAGAGGAAAAAACCATCGCTGTTTTGGCAAGGAGGTTGTCCAGAGCCCCAGGGAGGCGACAAGCACAGCTGCGGGAATCAGCGCAAGGTAATGCCGGTAATAAGTAACCGGTGCGACAAACATCATATACAGGCCAAACACAGCAACAGGTGCCATACACAACCAGGCTCGCGCATTGGCGCTATCTCTGGCAATTGCCCTGATCCCTGCGGGAATAAACACGCATGCGGGCAACCCCAAACCCACGATTAGGATGGAGAAAACATTAAGCACATTTCGGGGCCACTTATTCCAGCCGATAGCCGCATAGCCACTGCCAAAATTACTGGTCATACCTCCCGTTGTGTAATCGTAGATAACATCGACCTGTGTTAACAAATAGGCGATGACAGGCATCAGAATAAAAACAGGGACTAGCACAAATCGTATTTTTTTCCAGGGCACCAATACATAATAAAAACCAAGAACAGGAAACCAACTCGCCACGGCAAATGCAGAATTCGTTAGCAAAGCAAACAGGATTACAGTAGCGAATACGAGAATAGTCACACGGGCACCAGACAGACCTTGCCCCAAATAAGACCATAGATTTCGCGGCAGCAACCCAAACAGTGCAAACACAGCAAAAACCCAATACTTGGTCCACACTGCAGCCAGCAAAAAAACCGGACTCGCTATAGCCGCCGTAACACTGCGTCGTTTAAACGCGAAAATTGTTACGGCAAAAAACAGGTAAATAAAGAGCACCGATGGTGCATCTACTGTGCCGGTCTGCGATTCGCTGATATGAAAACCCGACAAAGCCAGCAGGGCGCTCGCCGTCCACGCCACTTGTGGCTGCGATGGCATCAGCAATAGTGCGATAACGCCAATAACCACAACGGTGAGCGCGCCGCTCACCGCTGCATAAGTACGAGCGACGGTAATGTGCTCTACACTGTGGCAATAAGCTTTGGCCGCTTGCGGATTGCCGCGCACGTCCTCCTCAACAGAGTGACCCAGCCACTGGGACATCGCGACAGTTTGCCTACCAATAAACGTCGAATAATCGAAACCATCAAGCGCTGCGCGGCAGGAACCTGCCTCATCAAAATTGATCAGGGTAAAGCTGCCGGGGGCATCCCAATTCCACCCCACCATATGGGCGCCATACAGGCGCGGCAGCAAAGCCACAACAAACAGGGCAGCGAAATATAGAATATACCGACTTCGCAGCCGGCCAGAGATGTCAGAGAGCGACAATTAAAAAGCCCAGCGCTGACAAACCGGCAGCGATAAGTGTATAGGGTAGTTGGGACACCGCATGGTCATAAGGTGCACAGCCACTTCCTTGAGCCGTCAACACAGTAGAGTCGCTGTAGAAACAGGCATGGCTGCCAAAACCGCTGGCAGAAAATAGCGCTCCGGCCATCAGCGGCACACCCACCCCCACCTCCTGTGCCAGCGGAAAAACAACCGGGATGGCAATAGCAATCACACCCCAGTTGGAGCCCGTTGTAAATGAAACAAACGCCATGGTGATAAATGCAAGCACGGGCAGCGACCATGCACTCATATAAGGCGAGATCGCGCCAATCACATATTCAGGCATACCCAGAGCGTTGTTCGCCTCGATGAAAATGAATACCGACACCAGAATGGTCAGCACCGGAACCATAACCTTGAGGCCATCGAGCAGGGTGTCAAACATATCGACAGGCTTGAGAGCACCCTGCAAAAAATACTGCACAAGTGTTACCAGAATGCCCGCCATGACACCCGCAAGCACATCAATATCGAACCACACAGTGAAAAATATTAGCGCGGTAATAGGCACGAAGAACAGTGAAACGCTGGCATTATGATCGTCGCCCCCGGCATAGGTCTCGGTCATCTCGATATGCTCCGAGCCAGTGGGTACAACTTGCCCTGTGCTCTCCGCCCGCTGTTCGGCAGTTTTCAAGCGCCCCATCAACGGCACAATGCCGCATATCACCAGCGGCACAATTACCACAGCTATAAATGGATAGAACATATAAGGAATCGACTGGATAAATACATCGATCCCTTCACCCTTGGCAGCCACCCCATTTTTTTCCAGTAATCCCGCAAAATAGACAGCCCAGGTGGAGATGGGAATAATCAGGCAAATGGGGGCTGCGGTGGAATCCACAACATAAGACAGCATTTCACGGGATGTATTGTATTTATCGGTTACTTTTTTCATGGAAGAACTCACTGTGAGTGAATTCAGGTAGTCATCCAGAAAAATAGTCAGCCCCAGGGCCCATGTCCAAAGCAGGCTCTGGCGTTTACTCCTTACGTGGCGTGACACCATGTTGCCAAAGGCCTGTGCGCCCCCGCCCTTCACCAATAGGGCAATAAACGACCCGTAAAGACCACACACCAGCAGTACCCAACCGGTGTTTTCATCGCGCATGACGGTAAGAGCTGCGTCTGCCAGGGACGCCAAAAAGCCTTCCTGCGATGTAATAATAAAAGCGACAATCGACCCGGCGATAACAGATTCAATGGTCCGATGACTCCAGATAGCCAAAGCCAGAACAACCACAGTCGGAATAAGGCTGACTGCCCCATAATCATGCACCACTATTCCCCTGCTATTGTTTTAAAAAAGGCTATCACCCATGTGGCGACAGTAGTTTTCGATTGTACACAACTGTCATACATAGTTTCTAACACTTGGCTTATATTCAAAGAATCCCTTCTGCTGCGGGATGTATTCAGATAGGCTAGATAATTGTCATCGTCTGCGGAAAAGCCCATGATTTACGTAAAAAACACCCTGCTAGCTTCCTGCCTGGTTTTAGGCTGCCTGTCTAACTCGCTGCTGGCCGAAACACCACCGGCAAGCAACGATGCTAGTTTGGATCAAGTATTAGCTGCTCGCAGCACCACGGATCGTTCTCGGGACGACGCACGCCACCCTGCCAAAACACTGAGTTTTTTCCAGGTAGAAAGCGGCATGACAGTCGCTGAAGCACTACCCGGAGGTGGCTGGTATACAAGAGTTCTCGCACCCTATCTTGGAGCAGAAGGCTCAATCTACGGCATAAACTATATGGAGGAAGTTTGGCCACTGTTTGGATTTATGGACGATGAAGCCATAGCGAAACGCGTCGCGACAACGGACGAGTTCCCCGGCCTTGTAAAAGATATTACCGATAACGGAATCTCGGTAAAAAGCTTCACTTTTTCCTCGGTGCCAGAAGATGCCTACGGCACAGTAGACCGCGTACTCATTATTCGGGCCCTGCACAACCTCAACCGCTTTGAGCCTGATATTGGCTCGCGTTCACAGGCGCTATCGTCAGTGCGGGTGCTGTTAAAGAAAGACGGTTTGGTTGGAGTTGTACAGCATCGCGTTGCTGAATCTGCCGACGACGCGACTGCCGATGGCAGCCGTGGTTACATGAAGCAATCGGCCGTCATTGCAATGTTCGAACAGGCAGGGTTCGAATTAGTGGCCAGTAGTGAGATCAATGCCAACTCGAAAGATAAGCCGGGGCCCAAAGACATTGTTTGGCGTCTACCGCCCTCTTTGAGTGGCTCGAAGGACAAACCCGAAATAAAAGCCGCCATGCAGGAAATTGGCGAGTCAGACCGCATGACGCTTCTGTTCAAAAAGGCCAGCTAGGGCGCGCCTATAACAAGTACCCCTTGGTCATTTGTTCGGCGGTCTGCCAAAGATGTTTTGCCATGGGCTCGTCAAACATATGGTGCTCGCCGCTCACTGATACCGCGTTGCAGTCTTCAAAATAGGCCCCGTTCACATTCTGCAGGGCATCGTTGGTGGCGACGTAAACTTGAGTAGCCGCGCCCTGAGCCGGTGTTTTAGCAATGATCCCACCGAACCAGTCAAACGCTTTACGCATAAACACCGGAGCGGTGCGGGCGATATTGGTTTTCACCAGCCCCGGATGAATAACATTTGAAGTGACACCGCTGCCCTCCAGGCGCTTCGCCAGCTCCAACGAAAATAATGCATTGGCCAATTTAGAGCGCCCGTAGGCCTCGCCGGCATCAAAGGCCTTTTCACCGCGCAGATTATCAAAGTCGATGCCCTGTGGCGGCGCCTGCTTGTATCCAGAGCGGCTACCCACATGCACAATTCGGCTGGGTTGTGCGCTGCTTAACAGCGGCAACATACGATTAACCAGCACAAAGTGGCCCAGGAAATTAACCACGAATATTTTTTCGATGCCGCCCACTAACTCCAATTCACCAAACGTATTTATGCCCGCATTGCAGACGAGAATATCCGGGGCCAATCCAAGCCCGGCAACGGCGTCGGCACAATCCACAACAGACTGGAAATTCGACAGTTCCAAGGCCAGCGGTGTGGTTTTACCCGGAATAGACGCGCAAGCTCTAGCCGCTTTCTCAAGTGTACGTCCGGTGCCGATAACATGGGCGCCCCGTAAGGCCAGCACCCGCATCGTCTCGTAACCCAGACCAGAATTGCACCCGGTAACCATAGCCACCTTGCCACTCAGGTCAATACCGGCAGTCACATCCTCTGCCGTAGACGTCGCATCGAATGGCCCGACAGGATAATGTGTGTCAATTGTCGCCACATTCTCATCCCCGTCACATGCGCTGAGCAGAGGCATTGCGGCCACCGCACTGGCACCGCATAAAAACTGTCTTCTTTTCATACCTTAATCCTGTTATAACCTATGGTTATTTAGTGAAATAATAAAATATCATATAGTTATTTCTTGCCCTTCGTCACGCAAACCCTATACTGAGGGTGTGGTGGTAGTTTGTATAACGAAATATAACGCGATAAACACTGGAGACCCATCACCTTGGGGG
>JADGEN010000125.1 GCA_016744355.1 Halieaceae bacterium | reverse complement strand
GGCCGGTTTGCGTGGAGAGTTGATCAATCGATTGTCAATGACTCCGACAGGCATGACCGATAACCCCTTGTACAATGAGCTATTCGAGAATGAAACCGAGTACCGACAACTCTACAACGCCCTCCCATTTGAGTTGCTATCTTTAGGCACGGAAGCCTACTTTATCCGGGAGTCGGACCAGAGCGAGCCCTATATGGTTGTAGCACGCAACATTCAAGTGCTGCTGGACTTAATTGCACGAGGCCTGCAGTCGTGTGGCCTGATGCCAGAACTGATTGAGCCAGAAGGGTTCGGCCTCACCCGGGACTACATCGACCGATTCGACAAAGAGGAAGACTTCGGTGACATTCTTCATGCCTGCGGCATGAGTCGGAAGTTATCGATCGAGATTGACAATGTGCTTGTGGGGCGAGAAATTGCAAGTTGGAACCAAAGCGACCGACTTGTGTTGACTACGGGTGGCAATGCGTTCTTCACGGAACTCCACCAGGAAGAATCTGGGATCAGCGAAGATTCGTGAGTCTTCTGTACTGATCCCGTCATTGAGAAACTAGACGGTGATACACCGCTCATGAGGGTCTTCGATAAGATGGATCATATCGGAGGCATTCCGGCCTGGCCGATCCAGCTTGGTAACTGTTATGTGATCGCACTTGCGGGCTTTGGTGACTAGCGGCTGCAAGCCACTAGCTTCCTAGAGACTTGATAGCTTCTTATTGGCTCGGCGGGGGGATCACCGCCTCCACCAATCTGAGGTAATTTCAAACTGGACGAACTTCCTCAAACAGTGCGGCAGGCATCGGATACTCAAGCTCCCATGTCATCGCGATCGGGCGGTCATTGCTGTACGAAAGCAACCTGTTAGCAGGCCCAAGATACACAAATGGGGCAGTCTCACCATCAATTTTCTTATCCGCTCGGGCGAAGAAAAGGATTGTGTACCCTTTCTCACGAAAGTGAATATAGTTTTGTCCAGTCGGGCTATCACGTGATGTCGTAGATTGGCTCTCCCAGTGGAGCTGCCTGCGACTTACGGGATAGTCCTGATACCGCGTAGTAGGTGAAAAATCGCGCTCTTCTTTCCGAAATGTCACCAAGTGGATATAGGCCGCTAGTTCCTTCGCGTGCAATACACCTGTGCCGGTTGATCCTGGGGATTCCAACGTCGCCAGTCCCAGCGCTGCTTTAATCTCAGCAGACCCATAAGCCGCATGCAGTTTTAAATCGCACTCGAAGGGCAAATCTATCTGGCGTATCGGATAAGCCGATGACAGTCGCTTCCAATTTGCTATCTCTGCAGCATCCTGCACTACACTCCTGTTCAATTTCCACTTAGCTCTCGATTCCTCGCCAGATGTAACACCCACCAGTGAACTTTTTTTGCTCCAAAAAAGATAATGAAGAGCTACAGCTGTTTTATTGTTATATGGCGCGATTGGCTCTGCTACCTCACTCATTTTCTCAATTGCCAACAATAATTCGGGGTCTGTCCTCAAGGCTATTCTCGCTAACGATTTACCTGCCTGCTTAAGCTCTGGGTCACTGGGCGCGGGTTGATCGAGTGCTTGCGCCTTCCATGTCGACCAGGTGCGTTTTGATAGAATATCGATGGGGGAAAGGCCTGTTTCATCAACAAAGCGACCAAACGTCAGCGGTTTACCGGTGTCATTATCCCAAGTCTTTATTGTTTCAGGAATAAAATGGTTTAAGTCCTTCAAAACAGATCGAATTTTCTCAAGAACCCGATCTCGTGCTACTCGTTCGAACTGAATGCTGCAGCCTGGAGGCAGATGCGGAAAATCGTTTTCAACCTCCCGATCAATGCGCATTCTTCGCCTAGACAACAATGCGCTTAGACGGTTGTCCAATCGATACTTCCGATGCGTTTGCCCCACAAAGTCGAGAACAGTCAAACAGTCCTTTCCAGGTGCATGGCGCAGCCCCCTTCCCAGTTGCTGCAGGAAAACAGTCAAGCTTTCGGTCGGCCTCAGAAACAGAACAAGATTAATCTCTGGAACATCAACTCCTTCACTCATGACATCCACGGTGAAGAGAAATGTTATTTCTCCTTCGCGAAAGGCCTTAAGACTTGCCGCGCGTTCCTCACGTGGAGTCTCCCCAAGAATCACATTGGAAGTAATTCCCGCCTCATTGAAGTGTGCCGCCATATACTTAGCGTGCTTAACTCCAGCACAGAACCCTACACCACGCACATCAGATAATTCCGGGGTATAACGCCCTAGCGCCTTAACAATGACGTCGAGCCGTTGCTTGGCGCGAATATCGTCCCCAGTAAAAAAACTCTCGAGTTCACTGCTGTTGTAACGACCATTCCGCCAAAACCTCTCCTCAGCGAGGTCGACACTATCAGTCACTCCAAAATAGTGAAAAGGACAAAGCAATTTCTCTTCCAGCGCCTCTGGAAGTCGGATTTCGGCGGCGAAGCGATCGTCGAAATCAGGCCGTATTGAACTGCCGTCCATTCTTTCTGGCGTTGCCGTCAGCCCCAGTAAAATCTCAGGTCGCAAAATCTCAAAAATATCCCTATAGCTGCTGGCCGCCCCGTGGTGCGCCTCATCCACTACAACAAACCGGAAGTGCTCGGCACCCAAGCTCTCCCAGGGTTTTTGGCTGTTGAGACTTTGAACTGATGCAAATACATGTCGCCATTCATTTGGCTCCAACCCATCCACCAGGAGCTCCCCAAAATTCTGATCTCGCAAGACAGTACGGAAGCACGCTAATGCCTGCTCCAAAATTTCCTTCCGATGCACAACAAATAGTAGGGGTGGCTTTGATCCAGAAAGTTCGACAAAGCGCTTATAATCGAGCGCAGAGATCACTGTTTTTCCAGTACCGGTTGCAGCGACGACAAGATTCCGAATTGAACCGTTGGCACGCGCGGCTTCCAGAGCTTCAAGTATTCGTAGTTGAAATGGGTGTGGTGTAATCTCCGCAAAGAAGGGAATGCCTTCATAGCCCCGCGTACGAGATCTATTTATAGCCTTGCGAAAGCGTTCAAAGTCCGCCTCGAAAAATGGCTCAAACTCTTCGCTCTCCCAGTATGTAGCGAATTCCGCCGCAAATCGATTGAGCACCTGGGGCATATCTTGGGCGGTAGCCTTTACTGTCCACTCTAGCCCTTGCGTCATCGCAGAGTGAGACATATTTGCCGAACCAATATAGGCGGTCGAATAACCGGAATTCCTATCAAACAAATATGCCTTGGCATGTAATCGAGTCCTCGCAGTGTCGTATGACACTCGAACCTCAATGTTCTCCTGCTTCGCCAGCCATTCCATGGCTGCAGGATCGCTGGCCCCCATGTAGCTCGTAGACAAAATTCTGACAGGTATTTTTCTTTCGGCTAGGCTCTCAAAAGCTGGCAACAGTAATCGCAGCCCGGACCACTTGATGAAAGAAACGAGAATATCCACCCGGTCGGCAGTAACCATTTCGGCGCGTAGCTCACGCTCTAGTGCTGGGTCTGCTCCTTGCCCGGTTAATAGCATACTTGTCGATATAGCGGTTTGGGGACGCGCAAAGCTAGGCAAACTATCTCCAACTTCGGTAAGTACACTCTTACCGTTGGCCAGCAAACGCTTTTTTGCAACGTAATGTAAACCATCGGTGGCAGCGAGGAGTTCTATCACTCTGTTTACCAGATCAAGCCGCTTTTCATGTTTGGAAACACGCAAAGCATGATGGAGTATTTGGCTTAGGAACTGTGCATAAGCATGGGGAGTGGCCTCATCACCTAATGCCCGAAGAATCGCCTTTAAATCAGGGTTGGCACTGAGTAAGTCCTGCAACTCCTCGTCAAGCAGCCTCTCGTAAACGCCTTCTGGAAGATCACTCATTCGCCAGCTTCCTTTTGCTCAAGGCTTTGAACAATGGGAACGTCCGCTGGAGCCCATTTGAGCTTGCGCCAGTCACTCAAGGCAATCCAGCATGCATCAGCGTGCTCGGCCAGTCGAAGGTCTGGCCTTTGGCGGCACTGACTTAGAAACGGCAACAGGTATATTTCCCCAAAATCGTATGTATGTCGGACTCCAGGCAGGGGCAGTAACTCCTTAACAGACAAACAAAGCTCTTCCTCGATTTCTCTTCGTAGTGCGCTTTCCGGGCTCTCCCCACTCTCAACCTTCCCGCCCGGGAACTCCCAATGTAAGCCGAGCGCCTTACCCTCAGGTCTCAATGTAGCAAGTACTGCACCGACCGAATCTTGAAGGACCAGACATACCACCTTAGTGGCACTTTTATTACCTTCATCTTCTAGCACCATAATCATCCTAATTGTTTGAAAGACGGGCAACACATCTGCCCTGCCGGAACTATACCTGTCACTTTAAATTCCCAACAAACTCAAGCAAGTTTTATCGAAAACTCCATTCCACCAACTGCTGATCTGCTTTCAGCCGCGCACGTTGATGCGACATAGACTCATAGATATCACCTAACTCGGGGTCATGATCCACCAATTTCGGCAGCGATGCCCCCACCTCAAGCAAAAATTGCTGCTTCAACGGGGAGTCCATGTACGCCATCTGCCACCAGTCCAGAATCCGAGAGTGCGCATCACTCATCGCAAGCCCAGAGGGAAGCTTGTCCCCCTTACTAATATTTACAGCAGCATTTGTCGGCATCAGGTTCCACAGATCATTGTTGAACCAACGAGCCCAAGGGAAACAATGATCAATGTGAACCTTGCGTAACTTTTTCGCAGACCACACACAGGACAGAGGTGCGCGCTGAACCCGTAACGCTTCGACCCGCTGAGATACTCGCAAAGTATCGCGCCGGCCCTCCTCCCATTCAAACACACTCATTTCTACTGGATTGTAATCTGCAACACCCCAGCCTTTGGTTAATCCTGACCACTCCCGGAGAATAGCGGGCTCCAGCCAGCAGGCATATTGCCCTAGTGTTTGCCACAACTGGGTGGGTATGCGAAACGCGCCAAAACTCTGTAAAAATTCCTTGCTGAGTGTAATGTGCTGGTGCCGCTTGGTAACTTTCCCAGTTTCACATTCAAATATCGTTCGATTATCACCAGGGTAGGTTATATATTTTGCCGGCATGGCCTTGATATTCACACAGGCATCACGGATAGCGCCCGTAACGATCGAGGCACGCTCCCCTTCAAAACTCGCACCCACGCGTAAGTCATAGTTCGAAATTGCGGCTAATTCATAGAAATCTGCTTTCGCAAACCCATAACCCGATCGTGTGTTGGGGTGTTGGCGAATTTCGTGTGTGAGAATCAGTGGCTTATATTGTTTGATCCAGTAAAGACCTACAATTCCAAACGGAATTTCAACAAAATCCTCGGTTCTTTTTTGAACGATGCCAGGTGCGTTTTCAGCTATGCGAGTTAGTACCCGTAGCAATCCGAGCTTGTAGGAAGACGCTTTATCATCATTGACGATTATGTGTCGTAGTATCGGTAGGTTTCCGGTACCGTCATCGGGCATTTTGAAAACCATTACTTCCCAAGTAACGTGCTTGCGGTTCAAGTCTTTCTGTTCGAACTGACAGGTAACAGAGATGGCACGCCGCTTCGCGTACTCCTGCAGTTCTTCAGCGCATACAGGGTGAAAGTTGCGTTCAGAATTTTCTGCCTCATCCCGTCCATGCCGCAAACTGATAACTAAAATACCCGACGGGCCTAGAAGTTCTGTCAAAATTCGAAAAGCACGTTCTCTTTGTGTTTTTGGAATATGCATCCACACCGCACTGAGAATAATCAAATCAAAACGGTGACCCAGGGCTCGCAACTTGCTCAGGCCCGGCAGGTAATCATCCAACCATGTTACGTTTGGGTGCGAGTTCTTTACGGCCAACTCTCGCATCGATTTGCTTGGCTCTACGGCGATAACATCCCAACCATTGCTCGCCAACCAATTAGCGTCGCGACCGGTACCTGCACCGATATCACAGGCGAGGCCAGGTTTAGCAGGTACGTGTTGCCTCCACTCGCCGTGAATATCATCGAACTTTATGCCATTGTATTGTTTGGACAATGCCTGTGCGTTCTTATCGTAGTAGAGCGTACTTTTCATGCGAAATAGCATAGCACTTTGCGGCGAGCCTTTGTGGTTCAAACCCTACACTGGGCTTCCTGCGCCAGTAACAACATGTCAGCCCATATGTCGTTGCGTAAGGTTTCGAAATTCGCGGTCTTGATCGGTACGTTACCCAGTCGATAAGCTTCCCGGTGAGACGGTTTGAGGTACAGCCTCCGGTTGATTTCCAGCATGATTGAGGGCACCTGCTTATTGCCCGCGAACCGATCGGGCACCAGGCAGCCGGCGTAGGGAAAGTCGACTGACACACTGTAACCTCTGTCCCGGAACAACATGCGGCAACTATCAATCAACCACTGCGGCGTGTTCACGCTGTGGACACCCAGACAGATATCCGGCGGAGTAACCTCGTAGGGCGCTCGATTTTCAAATGCTTCGTCAGGGAAGCTGTGACAATCCAGCTGCAGGCAATGCCCCCAGCAGCCCAACTGCTGTTCGATATCCATTTCAAGCTTGAGATGCCAGGGGTGATAGTAATCGTCCAGTAACGATTGATGCTCTTCATCTGACAGCACTCGCCGAAGCTGCTCCCCACGAGAGTCGTGACTGTAGATCACCCCCTGACCGACAGCGGCCTGTTCTTCCTGCTCGTCATCGACGAAACGCTCCAAATCCAGAACAACCCGATTGATCGGTGTCTGAACTTTGGCAATACCGGGCAGCCCAAAAAGCTCGTCGGTATACCAATCCGTTACAGTAACGACCTCACGCCACAACTCTTCCGGGTCTTGCACAAATTGATCACGCACGGCACTGGGAAGTTCTGTCCCGGCGTGGGGTATATGAGCCACTATGGGCAATATCGTTTCGGGGTACATATGCTCTCTCCTCGGTTGATTGCAACAAGAGAGAGCCCATAACTAGAAACCTGATTGGTTGCCGTAAGGCCACATCACTCCGTGGAGTCAACCACCTTGCCCAGGTAGGCAGGTTGGCGGGGCGCTAGCCCTCTCTTGATGTTGAGGGGGGAGTATAAACGCTAAAGTGCTTTTTCAGCCGGTTAAGTCGGGTGTTTATTTATACAGGTCGTGTTTTCAGGCAGGTTGTCCATTCCATCAAACACTCGATAAGGAGTGACTTAAGCAATGTCGTATTACACACAACTACTCCTGATGAGCTTGGGAATACGCATCCAGCAATTGCCGAATCATCTTCTGGTATTGCGTGCCATTCTTTCTCGCCTCAGTTTTAAAAAAATCTACACTGGCCTTGCTGAGTGTCATTGTCACTTTCACCGTGTCTTCCCGAAACACCAGCTCATGAGGAGGAGGCAAAAAATCGGCAACCCTTTGGCTCGCGCCTTCTGGACCATCAGAGTATTTTATTTTCCTGCTCATATATTCGCCTTCCTCTGCGCCAGTAACCTGCGCCGAAAATTCTTACAACCCCTTTTCGATAGGTGAACCTGACAGTCAAGATTCCCTCGCTCACCTGACCATAGCAAAGG
>JADGEN010000124.1 GCA_016744355.1 Halieaceae bacterium | reverse complement strand
GGTATCGAGGTTGGTATCCCCAGGCAATTGAAAAACTCGAGCAGGCCATCGCGGTCACTCCGGGTGCAGTCGATGCCTATATTGAATTAGCAAGAATAGTTGCAGAAACGGGCGAGCAAGAAAAGGCAGAGGCTCTTCTTCTACGCGCAGTAGATCTTAAGAGAAATTATTGGAAGGCACACGAAGCGCTGGCAAGTTTTTACTATCGTTCGGAGCGATATCGTGAGGCCACAGATAGCTATGAAATAGTTACCAGCCTGACACCAGACGTAGCTGCCGGATACGCAGCCAAGGCCGGAGCATATTTTATGCTGGGAAACTCAGCAAAAGCCCGTACAGCAGCCCTCCGTTCGCTTGAGATAAAACCTAGCAGACAAGCCTACACCAATCTCGGTTTGTTCTACTATTATGAAGGCCGTTTTTCCGAAGCTGCCACCGCGCAAAAAGAGGCATTGGCACTCGCACCAGAAGACCACCGTGTTTGGGGAAGATTGGGAGATTGCTATCGCTTTATTCCGGACTCTGAAAATGAAGCCACGCAATACTATAAGCGCGCAGTAGAATTAGCGGAAGAGAATCTTACTATCAACCAGGAAGACTGGATGACCCGCGGTCAGCTGGGCCTTTATCTGGCCCATATTAGTCAGTCAGATCGTGCGTTGCGAGAGCTGGAGCAGGCACTGGAAGAATCAAATAGAAATCCGGAGATGCTATATCTCATGGCTCTGGTAAAACTGAACCAGGGAGAAAAAAGTGAGGCACTCAGCCTTATGGAACAAGCGGTTGCTGCGGGAAACCAGTACCGACAATTTATTAAGACTGACCCTGACCTGCAAGCCCTTCGCAATGAAGATCGTTTCATTCGCCTGCTTCCAGGTGCAACGCATTATCGTGGATAAGGGTTTCAATATATCAGTTCCATCAATCCGCCGACTTTCTAAAGCTGACAGACTGCTCACCAAGCCCCGCTCCCACAACGGCACGAACCTCTCGCGCCTGTAATGGCCGACCATCTTCGCTGACTACCCCCATCCGGCGTATAGGTTTGCCACTTTCCCTCTCCGTAAAAATGAGTCTATCTCCTTCGGGGTTAGGTCGATGCTTGTCGCCCCAATGCGTCATCGAAAGCAGAATAGGTTGCAAGTCGATTCCACGCTCGGTCAGTATGTACTCAGCGTGAGCGCCTTGCGATGATTCTCGCCGCTCCAAGATGCCCTCCTCTACCAGCATGTTCAACCTGGCACTGAGTATATTCTTCGCAATACCCAGGCTGCGCTGGAACTGGCCGAATCTTTTCGCGCCAAAAAAAGCATCTCTTAGAATCAGCAGCGTCCAACGCTCGCCGATAACACTTAGCGTTTGGGCCAGCGAACAATTCATATGATCGAAGGTCTTGTATTTCACTGTCACTCCCTACAGCACTCAATAATAGTTGCATGTTATGGTTTCGTCATGCTACCGTCAAGTTTCGTGATGCAACCATATGAATAGACACAGCAAATAGGAATAGAGGAGCAAACATGAAACCAGTGTGTTTGGTTATTGGAGCGGGAGCCGGTATTGGCGGAAATGTCGGCAAGCGATTTGCAGCCGAGGGTTACCACACCGTGCTCTGTAGGCGTAGTGACGAGCAAGGTTTGCAGCAATTGGTGGCAGACATTGAGGCTACAGGCGGCTCGGCCAGCGGCTACTTGTTGAACGCCATTGAAGAGGGCAGCATAGAAGATCGTGTGACAGCAATTGAGGAAGAGATCGGCCCCATTGAAGTGGTTGTCTACAACCTTGGCGCGCAGATTGGTGATCGTCCTTTAGAAGAAACCAGCTACAAGGCATTTGAAATGGGTTGGCAACTTGCAACCTTTGGTTTGTTTCGCACAGCCAAGGCCGTTTGCCCAAAGATGGAAGAACGAGGCAAGGGTGTCATTTTGGTCACCTCTGCCACCTCGGCAATGCGCGGCAACGCGGGGCAACACTCTCATGCAGCAGCCATGGGTGGTCGACGCATGCTGTGTCAGTCGTTGAATGCGCAGTTTGCATCCAGGGGCATTCACGTTGCGCATATCCTCATCGATGGGGCGGTGGATGCACCTGACACGCTGGGTAAAATGCTGGGCGCAGAGCAGTTCCAGAAACTGCGTGATCAGCGCGGCGGTGAGCACGATGGATTAATGCTGCCGCAGCAGATGGCAGAAACTTACTTCCACGTGGCGCATCAACACCGCTCTGCCTGGACTCATGAGCTGGATCTCCGAGCGTTTACTGACCTCGCCTGGTGGAACCACTAAACTTTATAATCATAGCCAATAAATCAGGAGAATTTTTATGGCCACGCTGGACTTTATTTTCGACTTTGCAAGCCCGAATGCTTATTACTCATACAAAGTGCTACCCGACATCCTTACACGCACCGGTGCCGAGCTGAACATTCAGCCAGTGCTTCTAGGCGGCTTGTTTAAAATCACCGGAAACCAGGCGCCGATGATTGCCTTTGCCAACGTAAAAGGGAAGATGGAGTATGAAATGCTTGAAAGCAAGCGCTTTACCGAAAAGCACAATCTCACTGACTTCAAATTCAACGCTCACTTTCCGGTAAATACCATAAGCCTTATGCGCGGACTACTGGCCGCTAAAGAACTGGACTGCGAGAAGCAGTATATTGATGTGGTTTTTTCGGCCATGTGGGAGCAGAGCCAAAATATGGGCGATCCCGAAGTGATAGCAAAGATTCTTAATGAAGGCGGGCTGGATGCAACAGCGATCTTCGAACTCATCCAAAGCGATCCCATCAAGGAGAAGCTAAAGGTCAACACCCAAACGGCCGCAGATCGCGGTGCATTTGGTATTCCAACCTTTTTTGTCGGTGACGAAATGTTCTTCGGCAAAGATCGACTAGAACAGGTTGAGGAAGCATTAATAAAATAGGCTCACCCACACGAGGGTCTGATCACATTGGACTGTCGGTGGCCAGATCTCAATCTCCGGTTAAATCGATCGGAAGCTACACATTCCACAACCTGAAGGCTAGACTGCAGTGCCTATAACACCCGCCCTATTCAAAAAGGAGATAATTAGGTGGCATACGATTTAACCGGAAAGGTAAAACTAATTCAGGAAGCAAAAACGTTCGACAGTGGATTCACTAAACGTGAGATGGTAGTTACTGTTGAAGACGGCAAGTACCCTCAGGAAATCAACCTCGAGTTTGTTCAGGACAAGACCAGCCTGCTTGACAACCTTAGGCCTGGACAGGAAGTTACCGTCACATTCGATATCCGTGGTCGCGAGTACAATGGACGATACTTCAATAACCTACAGGGCTGGAAAATCGTTACTGCCACCGAGGAGAGCGCCATGAGCGATTCAGGTCAACCTCCCGTACCACCCCCTGGCTCTCCGGCTGATTACGACGATGACATCCCATTTTGAGATTTACCCCGCAAGCTTTACGTCCTCAACATTCTGCGGACCGCGTATCAGGCCTCCGGGCTTGGCATCAGCCATCACACCCTGTTCAAAGGTGATCTGGCCAGACTTTATCGTATAGTCGTAACCTCGGGCCTTTTGTAGCAGGCGCTTGCCTCCTGCAGGTAGATCGAAGGCCAGCCAAGGCTTACCGAGTTTGATGTTATCAAGATCGATCACGTTGATGTCTGCCAGATAGCCCGGCTTCAACACACCACGGTCATTCAGGCCGTACAGCCGGGCGGTGTCTCTGCACTGTCTCTTAATCGCGTTTTCCAGAGTGATGGTGCCACGAGCTCGATCACGCACCCAGTGCTCCAGCATAAATGTGGGCGAGGCAGCATCGCAGATGGTGCCGCAATGCGCGCCACCGTCAGATAGCGAGTTCACCGTGTCTTCGCGCTGTTGCAGCGGTTCCAGAAAGTCCAGATTGCCGTCTACATAATTAAGTATGGGCAAGTAAACAAAGCCAGTGCCATCTTCCTGCATCATCAGGTCATAAATGTACTCGGCGCCGCTTAAGCCAGCAGCTTCAGCTCGGGATGCAATGCTTTCCTCAGGCTGAGGTTCATAGTTAAAACCATCATCCATCTGATACTGCATGTTCCAGGCTTGAGTAAGCACCATAAATATCGGAATGAGGTCGGGTTCTTCAGGGGGAACACTGGTCTCCGCCAATAGCTTCGCTTTGAATGCCGGGTCTTGAAGTTTGGCGTATTGTTCATCCCAACTTAGCTCTTCAATAGCCCTCCAACTGGGGTGGCGCACAAAGGGATGCAGCGTGCTACGCCATGACATAACAACACCATTACCACGCAGAGCGAGTTGCGCAACAATATTGGCGCCTTGTGCATTTTGCTGTTCCATTTCCTCGATCTGCTTTTCCAGCGGGATAGCTTTGGCAAGAGATTGCAGCGCAGCAAAAGTGACGGGCAAGCCGGTTTCGCGACTTAAGGCCCCCATCCACTCAAATTCGTTCCATTCCGGGTTGAGGTCTGAAGCCATTTCAAATACGCCGTGACCCACACGCCCCATGGCGCGACCAATACCAATCAACTCTTCCTTGGTCGCCGATGTACCGGGAACCAATTCGCCATCAATAGAGCGATGTAAAATGGTACGAGAACTAGAAAAACCCAGAGCACCCGCATGCAGACCGTCTTCTACGATGCGGGACATCGCCTCAATTTCTTCTTCTGTTGGAGGCTCATCCCGGGCACCGCGCTCTCCCATAACATAGGCACGGACCGGACCATGAGGGACGTGAGTGGCAACATCAATGGTTCTGGGCAGCTCTTCTAGCGCATCCATATACTCGGGAAAACTCTCCCAGTTCCATGGCAGCCCCTCGGATAGTGCCGTACCGGGAATATCTTCTACGCCTTCCATCAGACCGATCAACCAATCATGCTTGTCGGGGGCGGCCGGCGCGAAGCCAACGCCACAGTTACCCATGACAACGGTGGTAACACCGTGCCAACTTGAAGGTGCCATCTCCTGATCCCAGGTGGCCTGACCATCGTAATGTGTATGAATATCGACAAAGCCCGGGGCGACAACTCTGCCACTGGCATCAATCTCTTTGCGGCCTTTTTGCGACACTTCTCCCACGCGACTAATACGATCGCCATCGATGGCGATGTCACCTTGATAAGCTGTGGTGCCAGTACCATCAACCAACAGCCCGTTGCGTATAACCAGATCGTGCATGTTACTCATAGTGCTCCACCCCCAGAAAATATAAATTAACTATAGCGCAGTCTAGATATTTTATTGCCATACTAGCTACGACTTATCACAATCTGCGACAATAGACGCCCTTCCAGAGCAGATGAAAGAACATGCCTGTCGTAAATCACCGTAGCGCACAAGACCTATGAGTAAAAAGACAATAACCCTTCCCGAACGCTTTATATTCTCAACAGAATACGACGTACTTTATTCCGACGTAAACTCAGCAAATCACCTGGGTGCAGATCGCGTTCTGCCCATTGCCATGGAAGCCCAGCTGCGATTCATCAAGCATCTGGGCTACGATAACGCCACCGCTTTTGAAGATGCAGGGCTTATCATGGTCCATTCGGAAGTGCTGTATCTCGCAGAGGCCACGTACGGCGACCATTTAAAGATTGAGCTGGCGGCCAACAATTTTCTGGAAAAGAGTTTCGAGTTTACATACCGAATAATGAATCTTTCCAAAGGTAGCGAAATGGCCCGTGTGGTAACCACGCTACTGTTCTTTGATTATCAGCGAAAGTGTGTTGTCGCGGTCCCGGAGGCTTTTCTTGAGAGAGTTGGGAAAGTGGAGTCTTAAGAATTCGTCAGTCGACTTTAACACCGCCAGCATCGACCCAGGATTAAGATAGGCATCACGAAGATCAATAGACCTCAAGCGTACCTGCCATGTCCTGTAGGTCATGCGACACCACGACTTCCATGTCAGTATTTCCATCGAGTTTCCGCAACCAGTCTCGCAGCTCAGCGGTTCGTGCGGTATTTTCAGGCACTATCAGGTAACTATAGAGAAAGCCTTTTCCGCGATCTTGCAGCAGCTCTGCCTTGGTGTTTGTAGTATCTCCGGAAAAAAGCAATAAGCGCTCACCATCAGCCACTGCGAACAAAGTTGAGCCCGGCGTATGCCCACCCAGAGGTATGATGCCCAGACCAGGGAACCTTTCAACACGTATTAACCCCTCTCCAGGGATCACCTGTTGCTCGAGGCAGGATTTTTCCACGATAGCTGCCCCCTCGCTTGTATTAAAATTGTGCAGGTCGCGCTGAAAAATGGTTTGCAGGGCCACAGCACCCGTGCCCCGGGCCTTACAGAAGTCCAACACGCCCTGGCTATGATCGATATGCAGATGGGTAAAAGCAAGGGCCTTTACCCGACTAACATCATCACCCAGTAATTGCGAGATCGTACCTTTTACAATCGGCTTATCGCCCTCGCGCATTGCCAGCATTAAGTCTCCAAACTCCATTGCAGTTGCCTTGTCCATACCGGCATCGATAATCACAATGTCGCCATTCGCCCACTCGACCAATATACTACTGTGCCCCAGAACCCCCGAGGCTAAACGTTGGGATGAGGTATCTATATAGCGGACTCCAACGGGAGCGTTTTCGACAGACAGAAGAGAGCGAAGCTCAGCTGCGCTGGGCAACGCCGGCCCTACGCTCCTGATCTGGATATGAGGTGGAACTAGCAGGACAGCTAAAGCGATAAGAAGTATAAGCGTACAGACGCTGGCTATCTTCAGAATGAATTTCACACAAGCTCCGATCTAAAAACGTGGGTAAGTCTACTTGTGGCAGTCACGGCAGGCATCCATTCTCTATACGCCAGCATCTACTCATTATGCGTCGATACTACTTCCCACCGACGCATGAACCAAGCCGCCATCGACAGTAATAGTGTCTCCAACAACATAGTCGCCAGCACGGCTTGCCAGGTAGATTGCTGCACCTGCCATATCTTCTGCGACACCTATGCGGCCAGAGGGTATACCCGAGGCCACTTCAGCAGCATGATCCCGCGCGGCGCGATTCATCTCGGAGGGAAAAGCGCCGGGTGCAATCGACGTGACATTAATATGGTCACTCACCAGGCGTGCAGCCATACGTTTGGTGAGATAAATAAGCGCCGACTTGGAAGCCTGATAGCTATAGGTTTCCCAGGGATTCAAGCGCTGACCATCAATGGAAGTAATGTTGATAACCTTGGCGGGTTGGCTGGCACTGCTGCCGGCTTTCAATGAATCGTGCAGAGCTTGCACCAGAAAAAACGGAGATTTCAGGTTAAGATCCATCACCTTGTCCCAGCCCTGCTCAGAAAATTCCTCAAATGGCATACCCCATGCCGCACCAGCATTATTGACCAAAATATCGAGCTTAGGCTGCGCATCCGCAAAGGCTGCGGCCAAAGCTTTACAGCCATCAACTGTACTCACATCCTGCGGCAGGGAAATACAGTTTGGACCCAGCTCATTCGCCACAGCATCGCAGACATCCGCTTTGCGGGACGATATGTAAACGGTCGCGCCCTGGGCAAGGTAACCTTCCGCAATCATCTTGCCAATACCGCGCGACCCGCCGGTAACCAATGCAACTTTGCCGTCCAGTGAGAAAAGCTTTGAAGTATCCATAATGTATCACTTGCTCTGTATGAATTAGGTGATGAATAGTAGCTTACTTCGTGAGCGAGTCCCAGTTAGGTTCTCAAAAATTCAAATGCCTGGGACTATCTGCCGAATTCCCTCGCTGGC
>JADGEN010000123.1 GCA_016744355.1 Halieaceae bacterium | reverse complement strand
GGCTGAAGTAGCCCCCTCTTTGAGAATTTCAATTCGCTCCAGCGCTGCCATCGGAACGGTGCTGGTGTCGACGAAAACGCTGCCATCGTTAGCCCGTGTTGCCGCGATGGTCTGGCGCTTACCGTTGATTAACACCAAAGTAGAACCCAGGCCTAATCCCCGCAGGTTCACATTGCTGGTGCCCTGGGTTTCGCCCGAGGTGAAAGCATCTGCCTGATTTTCCGAGCCGGAATTCACGCTGAGCTTGGCCGTGAGCTCTCCCACAGTAAATGCACCACTGTTCGAAATATCCTCCCGACTGATCACCTCCACTGGCGAGGCTCCATCGCTGGCAGTTGACTTGATATAGGAGCCGGTAACCAGCACTTCTTCCACGGGGGACTGAGCCTGGGCCTGTGCGGTTAAGGCAACAGCCGCAGAAACGGCTAATCCAAGGGCTAGCACTCGCGACTGAACGGGGTGAGGGAGGAAATTCTCGGAACGGGTCATTTTAGGCTCTACTATTTCAGTTAACTAAAAAAGGATCGCGAGGTTAACAGATAAAATAGAGTAAAAATATCCCCCCATTGAAAATCAGCTTAGTTTGGAGGAGTTCAGGCTAGGACTAACAACAAAACAAGGGCGACAAACCCTGCTTTTTACTCAAATACATCGCCGACGGGCAACTCACCGTGGCGCACCAGGCGGCTGGTTTCTACAGCGGCTTGGCGGTGTTTTACCGCTTGCTTGTAGTCAGGATCGGTTACCATCTCCAAGAAAGCACTTGAATTAGGGTAGTAGGCAACAAAGGCCACATCCCACTGCTCATTCATAGGGCCTATAACCATTGACTCAGGTTTTCCGCGCCAGATTATTTTTCCGCCCACTCGACTGAAAATAGGGCCACTGTCTCTGCCGTAGGCCTCATAGGCCTCGGCTCCTGTGACAACAGTGCCATCTTCGTACTCTGCACTACTGTTCAGCTTGATCAAATTCAGCATATGGATAGGAGTGTCTCTGGGTAGCGCTTTAAATTGTTCAAATTGGTCTCGTTCTGGATCTACATACTGCATTTGAATACTCTCCATTCATTTCAAAGCGATAGTCGTCAGTGGTAATATACGTTATCAAAATCGCCTCGCTCAACACCACTTTTCCTGTGGCCATTGGCGCCATCACTTCTATATTGAGCGAGAGTAACCAGGAAACAACATGAAGCTTTCAGCATTTGGGGAAAAATTCTCCGGCCACTCGGGTATCGTCGAAGTAATGGACGACCTGGGTGCGGCCCTCAGCGAAAACCCTGAGATGATCTTTATGGGCGGCGGAAATCCTGGCCGCGTACAACATGTTGAAGCCATATTTCAGCAGCGGCTCGAGACGGTCATGAATGACCCAGCGCAGCGCCACAGCCTATTCGGTATTTACCAGGCTCCACAGGGCGACCTGGACTTTCGTAAGCAAGTAGCGGGATTTCTGAGCAAGGAATGTGGCTGGAAGCTCACCGCAAACAATATCGCCGTGTCCAATGGCAGCCAGCCCGCGTTTTTTGCACTGTACAATATGTTTGCCGGCAACATGAGCGACGGCAGTCACAATAGCATCCACCTACCTTTAGCCCCTGAGTATCTGGGTTATGCCGACATTGGTTTGTCAGAAGATTTTTTCACTGCCACACGCCCCACAATAGACCTTTTGGATGACAATCTATTTAAGTACCGCGTGGATTTTTCAACCCTGGAACTAACCCCGGAAACCGGCGCCATGTGCGTTTCCAGGCCGACCAACCCAACCGGTAACATTCTCACCGATGATGAAATTGCACACCTGGATGACATCGCCAAGCGCCACGACATTCCCTTTATTATCGATGGTGCATACGGCGCGCCATTTCCCAATATTATGTTCACCAAGGCCACGCCACACTGGAACGAGAACACCATCCTGACATTAAGCCTGTCGAAACTCGGCCTGCCTGGAGTACGCACTGGCATTATAGTGGCGCGGGAAGAGATCATTGAGGCCTACTGCAACGTCAACGCAATTATCAGCCTTGCCTGCAGCACCCTGGGGCCGGCACTGGCTAAAGAGCTGTTCAAAACCGGTGAAATTGTGTCGCTAACCCGCGACCATGTCACACCGTTTTACCAGCAGCGCTCCACCCAAACTGTGCAATGGTTTCGAGAGGCCATGGGTGACCTGCCCTACCGCATCCACAAACCCGAGGGTGCCATCTTTCTCTGGCTGTGGTTTGAAGATCTACCAATAAGCAGCCAACAGCTTTATCAAAACCTCAAAGCCAGGGGTGTGCTGGTTGTAGCGGGACAAAACTTTTTTATCGGCATGGACGATAGCTGGCGGCACAAACACGAGTGCATTCGGGTATCGTATGCGCAAGATGCTGACATGGTGAAAAAAGGCGTCGACATTATCGCCGAAGAAGTCAGACGCGCCTACGCAAACGCTTAAACTTGGCTCACTGCCAAAGACGTGGGTCTACTGCGTAGTAGGTTTTCAATTCTTCAAATAGCTCAGGGTGAGTGTCTTTCATTTGCCCGGGCTTTTCAAAGAAGGTCTCGGTAGCAACGGCAAAAAACTCTGCCGGATTGGTAGCACCATAATAATCCATCACCGACTTAATATTGTGCTCTGCCGCTTTATTGAGCGACTCAAATTCGCTGGACAGGGTTTTTGCCCAACTCTGGTAGCTGTTTTTTATTAATCTTGGGGCTCCGTTAGTAGCACCCGACTCGCTGTCCAACTGGTGGGCAAACTCGTGTAGCACCACATTGGTTCCATCGTAAAAATTTTCTACCCCATGTTCTACATCATCCCAGGACAAAATGACTTTTCCGTTACTCCAGGATTGCCCCAACAAACCGGTTCTGACATGACTGACCGTGCCGTCTTCATTATGCTGTTTACCGTCGGCTTTAAAGGCACTGGGGTAGACCAAAATATAGCGCAACCCGGGATAGACACGTGTTTTTCTATTCAGCAGCAGCAAGCAAGCCTCTGCGGCTATGGTCACACGAATTTCGTCGGTTAACTGCAGGCCGTTACAGCCGTAAAATTTCATCCGGCTGAGAAACATCTGAATCTGGCCGCGCAGTTGCTGCTGCAGTTGCGTGTCAAGCTTATGAAAAAAAGGTAGGCGGCGCTCCACAATCGCCTGCCAATCAGTCGGGAAAGGTTTTCCCTGAATATAGCGCCGACGCCAACGAGGTAAAAAGACAGCCACTACCACAATCGCAGCGACAATAATCAGCACATAAAAAGCAGCTATATTTACCATTATTTTACAATTCCATATTGACGTCGCCTTTAGTCTGCGGGATAAATAACAAGGTAGTCAATCGCTGCCACCTGTTATTGCTTATGTCCATATTTGCCGATAGGATAGCCGCGATTACATTCGCAGAAAAATGTAACGACTGCCGCGTTCATCGTGCCAGTCCACCGTAAAAAGTACGCACATTCTTATTCTAAACAACAATTCCGTAGGGGAAACTGTTATGAAAAACTCATGTCATCGATTGCTGCTATCTGTAGCCATCGCCGCAACAGCCATGTCCAGCATCACCGCACAATCACAGGATGGACGCCTTTATATCAACCCGGCTATAGGCTACCAGGACTTTGATTCCGAGCGCGACCTCGATGGCGAGATGAGTTGGTCGCTGGGTGGCGAATACCGCTTTGGTGATAACTGGGCAACTGAGCTTCGCTATTTCAGCACAAACCCGGATTTTGATAAGGGCAATGACGATGCCGATGTCGACCAGTTCTACCTGGATGGCCTGTATTATTTCGCGCCGCAAACACAGACATTGCAGCCCTTCGCGCTGTTAGGCCTGGGGCGCGCCGAGTTTGATGGCGGACAGTCTTCTAAAAAGGAAACCCAGGGTGCACTTGGCGGCGGTGTTCGCTACTTGTTTAATGACAACTGGTCTCTGCGTGCCGATGCGCGTGCAATTCGCGGCTTCGATAACAGCACCTGGGACAGCATGGTTAACATTGGCATCAGCTATGCATTTGGCAGTGCCGCACCCGCGCCTGTAGCAGTCGTCGATGGTGACAGCGACCGCGACGGAGTAGCCGATAGTCGCGATAACTGCCCCAATACCGTTGCCGGAGCACAAGTTGATGCTAATGGCTGCGAGCTGGATGACGATGGTGATGGCGTAGTCAATCGCCTTGATCGCTGCCTGAACACGCCCAAGGGTTACGAAGTAAACGAAGAGGGCTGTATGCTGGTGCGCTCCGAAGAAGTCTCCTTTGACCTGTCGCTACGTTTCGCCTACGACAGTGCTCTGGTAGAAAACTATGATGAAGAACAGGTACAACGCGTAGTTACTTTCATGAAGGATCACCCAGCGGCGACCACTGTTATCGAGGGGCACACCGATGCCAACGGCAGCGATGCCTACAATGTGAAACTGTCTCAGCGCAGGGCAAATGCCGTCGAGGCGTTGCTGGTTGAACAAAATGGTGTTGATGCCTCACGTATATCATCTATGGGTTACGGCGAAGCTCGACCCATTGCTGATAACGAGACTGACCAGGGACGCGAGGCCAATCGTCGCGTTGTTGCCAAGGTACGGGCCAAAGGAAAATAAGCCTTAGCTGAAACCACAAAAAACCCGGCCTAGGCCGGGTTTTTTTATAACTGAACTACGGCCAGATTTCTGCCACCTAAAAACTCATGCGTACTGCTTAGCCAGATCGTGCATCACCTTGTGAAAACCCTCCATGGTGTCGTCGACAACCTGCTTGGCGGAAATGACCTCGTCGATACGCCCCACCACTTGCCCCGACAACGGAATGGCCGCCTCGAGGTCGCCGCCAAAATACAGCTTTTGTAAATCGGCCATGTTTTCCATCACATTGAACTTGCCCAGAGGCTCCAACGCCGTAGTGCGCTGCGTGCGCAGCGCTCGCAGCGCAGGCCTGGCCTGCTGATTGAGAAACACCGTGTCGGTTTCACGCGCATTTACAATGGCCTGTTTCCAGTTGTCATGCACCGGCGATTCGGCGCAGGTAAGCATACGGGTGCCCATTTGAACGCCCTCGGCCCCCATGGCAAAAGCCGCCGCCATAGACAGACCGTCCGAGATACCGCCAGCAGCAATAATCGGCACATCACAGCGCGAACGTATCAAAGGCAGCAGCACCATCGTAGAAACCGGGCTGGGGTTCTTAAACCCTCCCCCCTCTCCGCCTTCAACCACCAGGCCATCGACGCCGGCATCCAGCGCTTTCAAAGCCATTTCCAGGGTGGGAACCACATGAAACACTGTTATACCGGCGGCCTGAAAATCAGCAGTACAGACTGCGGGGCTACCCGATGAAGTGGTGACAAACTTGATGCCCTGCTCAATAACAAAATCGACAATATTGGTACCGCGCACGTAGGACAAGGCCACGTTCATGCCGAAAGGCTGGTCGGTCAGTTCGCGCATTTTTTCAACTTCGCGCTTAATGTTATCCAGCTCGCCCGAGGACGTTTCGATAATACCCATGCCGCCTGCATTGCTCACCGCTGAAGCCAGTTGAGCGCGTGCAATCCAACCCATGGGGGCCTGAAGAATCGGGTATTTGGTGCCGGTTAGCTCGGTGACACGATTTTGTATTGCCGTCATTGTGCTTCTCTGTGGTTAATAAATGGGAGAGGCAGAATAACAGATTGCGAAGGAGATAAGTTGGTGGGCTGCACTGTAGTGGTCACGCTGGAGGGGGACGTCTCCGGCAGTAAGAACTAAGTCCTCTATGTACAACAACTTAACTAGGGTTCCTCGGTGGCCTCAATCACTGTGGGGTCCCAACCACCGCCCAGGGCCTTATACAAGTCAACCAGCGCAAACAACTGAGCCTGACGGGAGAGGCTGGCATCGAGCTGGGCATCGAACAACCGACGCTGCGCGTCCAACACATCCAAATACGCCAGTACGCCATTGCGATAACGCTTGGTGGCTAGACTAAGATACTCTTCGGAGGCTTTTTGCAAAGCCAGTTGGGCTTGCAGACTCTCGCCCGATTTATAAAACTGGTTTAATGAATTGGAGACCTCCCGAAGTGCATCAATCACCTCGGCCTCATAACGCAACCGGGACTGGTTAAAACGAGATTCGGCCGCGGTCAATTCTGCCTGACGAGCGCCAGCATTAAATAGCGGCATGGCGATGTCCACGTTGAGAATCCAGAATTTGCCATCGCTGTCTAGCAAATCGCTGAACTCTGACGTTTCATTCCCCAGACTGCCGGTAATCGCAATATTCGGAAATAGCCGCGCCTTGGCCACACCGACAAACTCGCTCGCGCTCACCAGGTTCTGTTCTGCCTGCATAATATCGGGACGTCGCTGCAGGAGCGAAGACGGCAGGCCAGCCAGCACTGATGTGGGTATGTATTGGTCTTCTAGTGAGCTATCAAGGGTCAGGTGTTGCGGGGGCAGTCCCATCAGCACAGACAGTTGGTTCTCTACCACCAGTTTACTCTGCTCAACCAATGGTACCGAAGCCCTGGTGGCAGCGAATTCGACCTCGGCCTGTTTGACTTCCAGCTTGGAGGTTAGCCCCCCGCGGAAGCGCTTCTCGGCAATCACCATCGCTTGTTTACGTGAATCCAAAGTGCTGTAATTGATCTGCAGTCTGCCGTCCACACCCTGCAACTCGAAGTAAGCCTGACAAACATCTGCAATAAGACTAAGACGGACCGCTTGGGCGCCATATTCACTCGCCAGATACTGGGCATAGGCGGCGTTGTTGGCGCGTCTGTTCTTACCCCAAAGATCCAGTTCCCAGCGAGCTGTGGGACCAAAAAAGAACTCATCGCTGCGAGTGGCATCCGTATTCGTAAGATCAGATTCACGCTCCCGCTCACTGTTCAGCTCCAGATCCAGACTTGGAAAGAGTGCGCTGCGTGACACCCGATGAATTGCACGCGACTCTTCTATCCGCTCAATTGCAATGAGTAAATCCTTGTTCTGCGCCAGAGCCTGTTGCAGCACGCTGCGCAGCTGCTCATCCTGAAACACATCAACCCATGCCTGTTCTGCCAAAGAGGGCTGTGCTATAGATTTGTATTTAAGATCAGCGTGCCAGTCTTCGACTACTGTCATAGAGGGCCTTTCATAGTTCGGACCAACCATGCAGGCCGTAAGTGTAGCGGCCACAACTGTCATTATAAGCAAGTGAGTTAATACTCTCATTTAGCTTGCCCCTTACGCACCAAACCTCGGTCCAGACGGCCCAATAGCACGAAGAACAGAGGCACCACTAAAATACCCAAAGAGGATGCCAGCAACATACCACCAAACACTGCCGTGGAGATCGACTGCCGTGCCACGGAGCCAGGCCCGCTGGATAATACCAGGGGCATAACCCCAAAAATGAAGGAGATCGCTGTCATCATGATAGGCCGAAACCTCAGCTTGGCCGACTGCAGGGCAGCGTCGGTAAATGACATCCCCTCCTCGACCAACTGCTTGGCAAATTCGACGATCAGAATAGAGTTTTTGGCGGCCATACCGACCAGCGAAATTATCGCAACCTGGAAAAAAATATTATTCTCCAGGCCACGCACGTACACCAGCAGTAAGGCGCCAAAAATGCCTACGGGTGCGATGAGCAAAACCGCGACGGGAATCGTCCAGCTCTCATACAAAGCGCACAAAAATAGATACACAAACAGAAGCGCCAGTGACATGGCGACGACAGCCTGCCCCCCTGAAGAAATTTCCTGAGCGGTCAGCCCGGTCCACTCGTAAGCGA
>JADGEN010000122.1:366-7837 GCA_016744355.1 Halieaceae bacterium | reverse complement strand
GACCGCAACACACTCAGGAAGTGCGCCAGTTGCTGGCGCGCGCCTGATCGGCACGCACTACTCTCGTAGAGAGTCCAAATACTCCTGCAGTCGCTCCTGAGCCTGCTCAGCAAATAATATCTTGCTCGCCTCGTGCAAACCCGGCGCCTTGAGAAGTTCCTCCTTGCGCACAACCAACTCTATTTTTGAGCGCCGACGCATAAAATCTTCCAACTTAACAATCATCTCTCGTCGTGCAGCCAGTTCAATTTCACCTCGCGTGTATTCAGCGGCTTCGATCAACAGGTCAGCACAGCTTTCGTCCTCTCGTATCGCCTCCAGTAATCCAAAAGCAGCCTCGCCGTAGCGACGCCAGAATCGCTGGGATAACGGCTCAGATGACGTTGCATGAGTCAGGTCGTCCAGGCGCATTAGCTGGGCCTGCAACATAAACTCATCACGCAAATCCTCGCCGGGCTCTCCATACCACTTCTTATCTGGATAGGGGATAGAAATACCAAAGGTGGAAATTTTAGCCGCCACTTCGTTGCCCACATTGAGGCAGTCAGTCAACTTACCGCCAAAAATACTCAGGTAGTTTTTCTCTTCATCGGCTTCGATCACGTGCTTGCGCGACAGCTCAACCCAGTCGGCCACACCGCCTCTACCCTTGCGAGCAAGAGGTCTCACACCCACACGCTCGGCGATAATATCTTCCCGAGTCAGCGGCTTCTCCAGATCGAGCACTGCGTTGGCATTGCTCAGTACAAAGTCGCGATCTTCATCGGTAACGGTGACAAGCGGCGAATCCACCTGTGTGTCAGTGGTGCCAATACAGGTTTTTGGACCCATAGGGATGAGGAAAAATAAGCGACCGTCACTGGCGAAAAATGCCAGCACCCTGTGACTGTCGGTAATCTGGTCGACTATGAGATGAACACCTTTAGAGAACAGGTGGTGATATTCCGTGCTCTCCCCATTAACTTCATTCACTGAGTCGACGTAGGGGCCGCAGGCATTGATGATTACCCTCGAACGGATAGTAAACGTTTCGCCACTAACCTGGTCCTTAGCGGTGGTCAGCCATATGTCGCCCTCACGGTTGGCCTGCTGGGATTCTACGTAGTTGACTGCAATGCAACCGTAATTCAGGCTGGCTCGGATAAATTTGAATACAAAGCGCGCATCATTGTCATACAAGTAGCAGTCGGAGTATTCCAATCCGCCTGATACTTCGCTGGTGTCTATAACGGCTTCGGCCTTCTCCAAAGCCTTTGCCGACATATATCTAGGCGCTTTAGTTGCGCCGCGACCAATCAGCCAATACAACACACTGCCCAAAAATACAAAAAACGGCCAGAAGCGAAAGCCGCGCTGAATACTTGTGAGGAACCTGACTTCCTTGACCGTTGACGGATAATGCTTCATCAGGTGATTGCGCGATCGGCACAGTTTATTCACCAGTAGATACTCGTGGCTCTCGAGATACTTGATGCCACCCCAGGCGAGGTTAGAGGAATTTGAGCTCACCCCGCCGGAAAAATCACCCTTGTCGATCAATGCAACCCGCACGCCGCGCCCGGCCAGCGCAGCGGCAGACACAGCGCCGTTAATTCCACCCCCTACAATCAGGACATCAAACTCCTGCTCTCGCAGTTTGTGCAGGTTGGTTTCACGCAGACTCATTGTTGCTTCTCCAAATTCCAGTGACGTTCGCACAGACTAATAAACTGGCGCGCACTACCACTGAGATTGCGGCCAGCCCGGTAAAACAGACCCACTTGCCTGTCGATACGTCCAAAGGATACATCGTCCATGATGCGAAAATCATGACATAGAGGGTATTCGCGTAAAAGTTTACGATCGAGAAAGGTGACGCCCATCCCCTGAGCCACCATATTCACTCGCAGCGACAGACTACTCACCTCCCACACCGCACTAAACTGGTCTCGCAGTCGCGCAATGGAAGGACGCATATCGGGGTTATCCAGCGCCGATGCAATCAACGGTGTGCGCTGCAGCGCCATTTTGTCGCCGGCAATCATCGCAGCATATTGCGGGTGTCTGGGGCTTACTACAAGGTGGCGCGAGTCTTTATACAGGGGGATCGTGTCAAAGGCTGGCATGTGTTTCTGGAACGGCCCGAAGCCCAGTTCGATATTGCCCGAAAGTACGGCGTAAATGATACTGCGACTGGGCATCTCTGCTATTTTCATTGAAACTCTTGGGTTTAGAGAATAGTAAGCGCTTATTAACTCTGGCCCGTAGAAGCGATTAATAGAAGCACTTAAGGCGAGATTCAGCGTTTCGGCCTTGCCTTCCTTGAGCTGGACAATGTCCTCCAGTGCCTGCTGCTCGTCGCGGTATACCTCCACGGCGTGGTCGAACAGGCGCTTCCCGGCAGCCGTAAGTTTTAGCTCCTTGCCGCGCAGGATCAGGGGGGTGTCCAGCTTAGCCTCCAGGCTGGCAACCGCCTGACTCACCGCCGATTGGCTAATGTGCAGGGCCTCTGCGGCCCGTTTAAAACCGCTGTGTTCGATCACACCGCGGAACGCACGCAGCTCACTATTCTCCAACCTCATAATTAGTAACACTTATATTGATATAAGAATAATTAACTCTACTACTTACACAAAGCTTCGTATACTGTGAAAAATTACCAAACAGGAACGACAAATGAGCCAGAATGAAACCGTATTTTCCAAAGATCTCTCAGGAGTAGTGGTAGGCGAGACTGCCATTTCCGATGTGCAAGGTGATATCGGCTTACTCAGCTACCGCGGCATCGATGTGACCGAGCTAGCAGACAAACCTTTTTTGCAGGTGGTGTGGTTGGTTCTATTTGGTGATTGGCCCGACGCTGCACAGGAGAGTCAGCTGGCTCAATTTATGGACAAAAACAGCGAACTGTCCAGCAGTGAAATTGAGCTGCTGGAAAAGATTCCACGAGATCTACACCCTATGCTCATGCTGCAGGGCATGATGCCACTGCTAACACTTCCCGCCAGCAGCAGCTGTACAGAATTTGAACTGGACGCCGAACGCGGCCTCACCATGGCTGCCAAAATTCCCGCTCTTATCGCTGGCCACTATCGCTTGGGCATGGGCAAATCGCTAGTAAGTTCGACCCCGGGCGCCAGCTTCCACGAAAACTTCCTCAACCTGTTTCACGGCGAAGCGCCAGCCGCTGCCGACGTGCGCATGTTGGACACCGCCCAGATTCTACAGTTGGAACACAGCTTCAATTGTGGCACCTTCGCAGGCCGCGTGTGCGCCTCCACACTGGCTCCCATTCAGTCGTGCATCTCAGCGTCCATAGGCACTTTATTTGGCAAGCTGCACGGCGGTGCCGACCAGGCTGCACTGGAAATGGCCATGGAAATTGGCAGCGCAGACAAAGCCGCTACCTATGTGAACAACGCCCTTGCCAACAAGCAAAAAATTATGGGCATGGGGCACCGCGAATACCGCACTGTGGACCCCAGGGCAAAAATTCTAAAACCCATGGCGGTGGAACTGTGCCAGGACGAGCAGAGCAAGGAACTGCTGGCCACTTTGGTCGCCGTAGAAGACGCATGCCAGGCGGCCTTCGCCAAAAACGACAAACAAATCTGGGCCAACGTAGAGTTCTACAAAGGTGCCGTATTTCATAGTCTGGGTATTCCAACCCATTACTTCACTGCCATGTTCGCCATGTCGCGGGTATTTGGCTATATCGCCCACTATCTGGAGTTCAGCAAGGACAGCTGCCTGATTCGTCCGCGCGGCGTTTATCGCGCTAACAACTAACGCCTCCAACGGGTAATATGGCTCCCTGCCATACGCCACCCCTGGTCAATCGAGATTGGGGGCGGTGAGAACCCGCCTGTCCAGGAGGACAAGTTATCAACAATAACGAGATCTTGCGCCGAGTGCGTTACATTTTTGATTTTGACGATCAGCTTATGCTTTCTATATTTATCCAGGGCGGGCATGAAGGAAATAAGCCGGAACTGGCTACCTGGTTGGCGCGTGAAGGAAAGCCTGAGTATCTTTTGTGCGCAGATGAAAAGCTTGCTCGCTTTCTAAATGGGCTAATCATAAAGAATAGGGGCGCTAAAGGTGAAGACACACCTGAGCCTGAACGTGTTCTGAGCAACAATATGGTGTTGCGGAAGTTGAAAATCGCTCTAGACCTACAGGCAGACGACTTACTTGAGATACTTAAAGAGCGTGAGATAACGTTAAGTAAGCATAAGTTGAGCGCCCTATTTCGACGTCCCGACCATAAAAATTATCGAGAATGCCCGGACGAACTGCTTCGTCACTTTCTTGATGGAATGGAAAAATACTACAGAAAGAATCAAGCATAGATAAAGCTGTTTGTTGTAGAGGAAAAGCACTTCGTAATGATGAATACCAAAATATACAAGTCCGTTCATAGCCTGGCTGAAAAGCTAATGAAAGCTGCCCATAAAGAAGATAGGGAGGCATTCGATTCGCTCTATACAGAGCTAAAGGCAATTTGCATTGATAACGAGAACACAGAAAAAGATCACCCGGTACAGTGGGAAACCTTAGCTGACTTTACAGAAGAGTTAGAGGACGCATTGGCTATCTACGTAAAAGCTCTAGAAAAATCCACTGCCATTAACTCAAAAGACTATATGTCGTCGGTCGCATTTTCCATGGCCACATTGCAAATTGAATTAGGCCAGACTGACGCTGCCATGAAAAACCTGCAAGACGCTAAAATCAGTGCAAATAAAATTGAAGATAAAGAATTTAAAATAGAAATAGATGAGTTGATTGAAACACTATTAGAAAACTAAATCGTAGTATGATTAAAGTCGCCATCCCCGGAGGATTCAGCATGCGACTACTCACAACCAGCTTACTCTTCAGCCTGACGCTCAGTGCCTGCACAGGAGGCAACAGCGAAGAAGCGCTGGGGACACTGGAGCGCGACCGAATTATCCACAAGGCGACCGCCGCTGAGATTATTGTGGCGCAACCCATCCCCGAGGGCAGCATGGTTAACGCCGGCAGCCTGTTGGTACAGCTGGATGACCGACGCCAAAAAGCGGTGGTGGCCAGGGCTACTGCCGAGGTTGCGCGCGCCGATGCCCAGCTGGAAGAGTTGCGCAATGGCGCCAGAGCAGAAGATGTCGCAGCAGCCAGCGCCACCGTTGCGGGCGCAAGAGCCAGCGTTCAAGAAACACAAGCCAACTACCTGCGCGCCAAACAGCTGTTGAAACAAAAGTTAGCGTCCCAGGCCACACTGGATAGAGCCCTGGCTGCGCGCGATAGTGCGGAGGCGGCCCTTCAAAGCGCACAGGAACACCTGCTTCGTTTAACCAATGGCACCCGTCCGGAGCAATTGGCACAATCAGAAGCCGCCCTGCAGGCTGCTCAAGCTCAACTGGCGCTGGAGCGCCATACGCTGAGCGAGCTCAGCGTGGTGGCCACCCGCGATGGCTACCTCGACAGCCTGCCCTGGAATGACGGCGAGCGCGTCACGCAGGGAGCAACCCTGGCTTTGGTGCTTGCGGGTGACAAGCCCTATGCCCGCGTCTATATACCCGAACCCTGGCGCGCACGACTGATGGTGGGAGACACACGTCAGGTAAAGGTCGACGGTATGGATCGCAGTTACACGGGACATTTGCGCTGGATTGCAACCGACCCGGCGTTCACCCCCTATTATGCATTGAACTCCAGTGACCGCGCCAGGCTGGTGTATCTCGCGGAGTTTGATTTGGACGATGCCAAAGACCTGCCCTCCGGGGTTCCCGCTCAGGTACAGCTCACCAATGAGTGAGTTAGCCGTTCACAGCCAAAAGCTGAGTAAAAAATTTGGCGATATTACGGCCGTAAACAATGTAGACCTACAAATTCCAGAAGGCGAAATTTATGGCTTTCTGGGCCCCAATGGATCGGGTAAAACAACCATTATTCGAATGCTATGCGGTCTGCTCACCCCCTCCAGCGGCAGCGCATCAATTCTCGGACTTTCCGTGCCTGATCAAGCGGAGGCCCTGCGTCAGAAAATAGGCTATATGACGCAAAAGTTTTCTCTCTATGACGATCTGACTGTAGAGGAGAACATGCACTTTATCGCGAGAATTTATGGCCTGCGCCGCAGTGCCGCCCGCGAACGAATATCCGACTTATTGCAACGCTATGCCCTGAGCGACATGCGAAAACGCAGGGCGGGCGCGATGAGCGGTGGCCAGCGCCAGCGACTGGCGCTGGCCACCGCCACAATTCACCAACCCACTATGTTGTTTCTGGATGAACCTACCTCAGCCGTAGACCCCGAAAACCGACGGGATTTCTGGGAAAAGCTGTTCGATCTCAGTGATCAGGGCACCACCATTCTCGTATCCACCCATTACATGGACGAGGCTGAACGCTGCCACCAACTGGCGATCCTGAACCTGGGTCAGCTAAAAACCCAGGGCACGCCAAAGGATTTAATGAACGAACTCTCAGGCCGAGTCCTGGAAGTAGAGGGCGAGAGCCTGCGCCAGGTCAAGGATGATATTTTACAGCTGGCGCCCATTCAGTCTGTTGCTCAACAGGGCTTAAAACTAAGAGTGTTGTTTGAAGCCGGTGCCCAGGAGCCGGCTAACTTCCTCGAAAATCAATTACAGGGAAGGCGCTTACACATTTCCCCGGCCCGGCCCAGTCTTGAAGATGTTTTTGTAGCTGCCACCGCAGCGGACAAATCATGAGAAATTCACTGAGCAGAATATGGGCAATTGCTCAAAAGGAGTTCACGCAACTCGCGCGCGACAGAACAACCTTCGCCATGATCGTGATGATTCCACTTATTCAGCTAATGTTGTTTGGCTATGCCATTAACAGCGATGTGCGCAACATCCCTATCGCTATTGTCGACCTCAGTGAAAGCGCGGCATCCAGAATCATAACCGAGTCAGTACGTGTTACGCAGGTAGTAGAAATTGTAGGCCACTACAATACTCCCGCTGAAGCAGAAGATGCCATCGTGGCGGGGACAATTCGCGCAGCTCTTGTATTCCCGAACAATTTGACACAGCGGGTTGCCGCGGGAGACACCGTGGCACAGTGGTTGGTGGATGGCTCTGACACTATGGTAAGCGCCGCCTTGCTGCCGCTGAGGACCATGCCTCTGGATCTTGGTTTCGCTGCCCCACCGGGAGCATACACCCAACATCCAGCCACGTTCGAAGTAGCGCTATTCTTCAATCCGGAGCGGCGCTCCGCGGTTAATGTTGTGCCAGGGCTTAGCGCCATTATCCTGACAATGACAATGATTCTATTCACTTCCGCTGCCCTGGTGCGAGAGCGCGAACAGGGCAACCTTGAGCTTTTGATAACCACGCCCATAAAGCCTATCGAGCTCATGCTGGGTAAGCTCATCCCCTACATATTGGTAGGCATTATTCAGGTTACGATTATACTGGGGTTGGGCAGGCTTATTTTTGCCGTACCCTTCGAAGGCACATTACCCGATTTGGTGCTGGTT
>JADGEN010000122.1:0-356 GCA_016744355.1 Halieaceae bacterium | reverse complement strand
TGGTTCCCTTCCCCTTCATTGCCGCCAGCCTCGCACTGGGATTGCTTATCTCTACTTTCGCCGAGACTCAGCTACAGGCAATGCAAATGACTATTTTCATTCTTATGCCATCGATTCTTCTCAGTGGGTTTATGTTTCCCTATGAGGCCATGCCCGTCCCCGCTCAAACAATTTCCGAAATTCTTCCGGCCACACATTTCATTCGGCTTATTCGCGGTGTTGTTTTGCGCGGTGCAGGCATTGCAGACCTGACGGGTGATATTCTATGGCTACTGGGCTTTACCACTTTAGTACTGGGTATCGCCGCAAAACGGTTTAGTAAGACGCTGGACTAAACCAGGAACGCAACGCACGCA
>JADGEN010000121.1 GCA_016744355.1 Halieaceae bacterium | reverse complement strand
GAGGTTGAGTGTGCTTGCAACTGAACTACCTGATCATACGGGGATTCTATAACGGATATCGTATAACGTCTAGCGTTATGACCGGGCTCCCATATAAACTGGTCATAGTTGCAGAGGTGCCACCACTGAACCCGCAGGTAGATCTCCCTAGGCCGGAGCGAAATGCTGAAGAGAGTACGCTTATATTCCTCCGGCACGAGCCTATGAGTTATTGCCAACTTAACTCGCCGAAATGAGATAATCCGACACATGAATACCTATAAGCGACACAGATTCCCTCCCGACATCATTTCTTACGCCGTCTGGCTCTACCATCGTTTCAATCTGAGCCACCGAGACATAGAAGATCTCCTGGCCGAGCGAGGCATCACTGTGTCCAGAGAAGCGATTCGCCTCTGGTGTATCAAGTTCGGTGCTATCTATACTCGCCGCTTGAGGCGAAGCACCGAGGCTTTGGCGACACTTTTTACATCGATGAGGTCTTCGCCGGAGCGCCGGACCAAAAGATAAACGGTAAGCAGCATTATCTCTGGCGCGCTGTGGATCAAGATGGCGAAGTGGTGGATGTGTTTCTGCAGTCTAATCGTGATGGCGCTGCAGAAAAACGCTTCTTTAAAAGGTTATTGCGAAGTCATGGTGGTGAGCCCAGGAAGATCGTGACAGACAAGCTGCGCCGTTATGGTGTTGCCTATCGGAATCTGAGGATCAGTGCGTTCGCTGAATGGGGTAGGACGTTTGCTTGAGATCTGAGGTTAGAGTCCTCTGATCTCGAAAAGTTAATTTGTCGATAACTGGGGTAGGGCTGTGGCTCGATTTCAAATGGTGGGTAGTTTGCGGTCTGCGAAAGGTAAGTTGCCAATACCTTCAAAACCGAACTTCGAGTCAGGGCCGAACCCCCGAAATGGTCCTTACTGCCTCGTCATAACGACAAAGTAATTTGACGCTCCATATCCATATAGTTACACTATTACAGATAGTGTAATAAAAACTGTGGTAATGCTAAATGATTAGCAGCTTAGAAGGAAAGGTGGCCAGAGACATCTGGGAAAAGAATGAGTCAAAATCTCTTCCCAGGGAATTATGGTTACGGGCAAAGGCCCTTATGACTATTATGCACTCGACAACGACTATCGATGATTTATTGATTCAAAGCCAATCGCCGAATATTCGCCTTCACAAGTTGAAGGGTGACAGAAAGGATTATTGGAGTGTGACTATAAGATTGCCCTGGTGTATTACATTTAAATTTAAAAGTGGTGAGTTTACTGAAGTTAAAATAGAGTATTATCATGGAGGCTAGAGATGATTACTAATCCAGCACCGCTACATCCTGGCAAGGTGCTTAGTGAAGTTTATATGACAGAGATGTTTCTCAATCAGACCGCTCTGGCCAAGCTTTGTCAGTGTTCCCCCAGAAAGATCAATGAGATCGTGAACGGTAAACGCGGCATCTCCCCATCATTCGCTATTGTACTTGAGTCTACGATTGGAACGACGGCGGAAATGTGGGTGCGTATGCAAGCTGAATATGACCTGTGGGAGGCGAGATCTAAAGCTGCGTAGGATAGTGTGCTGATGTATTGATCCATGAGGGCCATCCCCGTATCAGCATTGCCACACTGATAAATGGAATAGATTAAGCCAGAATAGCAGCGATGCTTTTAGCAACGACTCACTTGGTTTTTCTGGTCAGGCGGGTCTAGAAAATCTCCGCGGAGTTCACTATATGGGCAGAAGAGATTCGCAGATTCCAGTCTATAACATCTCTCCCGTAGTCGGAGGGTGTGTATTCCATAACTCTATGATTCAATTATAAATAAATTCCCCAGTACGATTCTGCAGACATACCGTCCGATTATAAGGCGGCGGGTGTGTGGTGAAGTAGGGCAGTAAGCTGAAGAAAGCTAAGGAGTTTTCCTGATGGCACGGGGCAGGGTGACCGAAGCCGAGCCTATGCCGAACCACCCAAGCGTCTAATTCTAATCAAATGGTAATTCGTCATCCGCAGGCGTTGAATAAAATCGAAAATGCGCTAATATGCATCAATAGTATGACTTTACTCTCACTCCTCTGGAGGGCCGCTATTATGGGTACGACACGCAAGACGATCACCGTTACCGATCAGCAGGACAGCTGGATAAAGTCGCAAATTGCTGCCGGACAGTTCACTAATGACAGCGAATATGTCCGCGACCTAATCCGCCGCGACCAAGCAAGCCAGGCGGATATTGAGGCTATCCGCGCTGCGCTAATCGAGGGCGAAGAAAGCGGCGAGCCACAACGATTTGATAGCAGTCAATTCAAGCAAGAAATGGCTGCTATACATGCCGACAAAATCCGCTGAATACAGACTTGCTCCAAGAGCAAGGCGGGACATGGAGGCTGTGTGGCTCTACTCGTTACAGGAGTGGGGCGCAGAGCAAACTGACCTCTATATTGACGATTTAACCGCCGCTTTTGAATTTCTATTGGAGAGTCCGAAGGCTGGGACGCAATGCGAAAATATCCGCGCCGGATACCGAAAATACACGGTTATTCGTCATGTGGTGTACTACCGAGAAAAAGGCTACGGCATCGAAATAGTACGAGTTTTACATGAACGCATGTTGGCCTCACGGCATTTTTGAGTAAGAGCTGTCCTTGGGGCTTTGTCAACTTAATCGCCCTGAATCAAAGTGAACCCTGGAGCCGTCAGCCTAAGCAGCAATGCTCGAATTTTGGGCACACGTAACCTCTGCCCACTCGTCAAAAGCTCGGTCTCTAAATAACCGATAGTGTCGGGCCTTCAGTAAATGTCGTTGCTGGCGAAAATGATTATTGATAATGCCATGACATGAAAGAAATCTTTGAGCCTGGCCAATTGATTTGAACTGCCGCATTTGTCTTTGCTGTTGCCGGGTCTTCTGGTGCGATATCTCGGCTATGTTGTTGTGATAGCGGATCGTATCGTGCGGAATCTCCTCACAACCCATTTCTCTCAAGGCAGCGGGATAACTTTTCAATTTATCCGTTACTATTCGGTTAGCGCTTGCTCCATAGCTTTTGAATAACTTCTTGAAGAATTTCAACGCATAGTTCTTATTCCGCTTTTTCGTAACGAGGATATCCAGCTCACTACCGTCTTGATCTACAGCCCGCCATAGGTAATGTGCCTTCCGTTGATTTTGATAAAGACCTCATCCAGAAACCACTGGTCGCCCAGTTGCCCTTGTTTCTTTCTCAATGACTTGGCGTAGGTAGGTGTAAATTTCAAACACCACTGGCGAATCGATTCATAAGAGACATCAATTCCCCTGCATGCCAGGATCTCCTCAATATCTCGGTAGCTGAGGGTGAACCGATGATAAAGCCAGATCTTGTGGCTAATGATTTGCGGGGGATATCTATGTCGTTTGTATGTTTTCATGCCGGTCGATTATACTGGATTGAGTTAAATTGACAGTACCCTCACCTGCGCTACTCGGCAATAATCCGTATTAAATTGGCGATCTCGAATTGATCGCATTAGCCAATCCGGACACTAGATGCGTAGTAAAGGACGGGGAAATCCAATACATGAATGTCATTGATACCGGAGTATTACAAAGAACTATTGGTTGCCTCTCACCATTCAGTGGACACTTGTTAACGTCCCAGCAAAGGCATTGATAGCATTATTTTGCGCAACACCTATGCAAAATTCTATCAATACCCACTTTGCCGATACCATGGACAAACAGTATTTCTGTCATCAACACGGAGTAACTAAGGGCAATGTCTAAGACCATAATAACGAACACTCTTGCCATGCTTCCATTTGTCATTTTGTCAGGTGCATCTGCATATGCTCAGCCATCGGGGGTTTTAGAGGAAATCATCGTAACCGCCCAAAAGCGCGATCAAAACCTACAGGACGTCGGTATTTCCATTTCCGCTTTCAGTGCTGATCAACTTCGCGATGCCGGCATAACAAGCACCGATGAACTCGATCGCATGGCACCCAACGTATTGATACGAAATGGGGCAGCCGGACCAACCATTACGGAGTTCAGCATTCGGGGTGTGTCGCAAAATGACTTTGGAGACCACAATGAAGCCCCGGTGGCCGTCTACGTGGATGGTGCTTATGTCAGCTACTACGGTGGACTGAGCTTCGGTATGTTTGATATCGAGCGAGTGGAAATTCTCCGAGGACCACAAGGAACCGTGTTTGGTCGCAATGCGACGGGTGGTTTGGTCCATTTGATTTCACAAAAACCGACGGATGAATTTGAGGCCTTTGTTGACCTCACTTTAGCTGACTATGACCAGGTCCGGGTTGAAGCAGCGATTGGGGGACCATTAACCGATACTTTGTCCGCTAGAGTTGCAATTCTTTCCGATGAACACGATGGCTATATCGACAATCGAATTGGCCCGGATACAAATGAACAAGATGCAACAGCCTACAGGGCACAGCTCTTGTTTAAGCCTTCAGATGCCGTGGACTTCTTGCTCAATGTACACGGGTACGATGATGACAAGGTTGCTGCGGGAGGTTATACCCATGAAGTCGTCGATGAGGATACCGGGCGCCCAATCGGCCCTGATGAAATCAACCCGTTCTGTGTCAATAACTTTGGCTACTCTGCCGGACCGGGCAACGACTGTGGCTTCTATCGAGAGCCGGACAATGATCCTTTTTCAGGCAGCTATGACGGTCCACTGTTATTTGACCGCAGCCTGTTTGGTACTACCGGCACTTTGAACTGGGATCTGTCGGACACTATCACACTGACATCGATTACAGACTACCTGAAAATAGAGAAGCGTTATCTGGAAGACTCTGATGGCAGCCCCAACCCGATTTTCAACTCCGACTCCGATCAAGATGCAGACCAGGTATCTCAGGAAATACGTTTGAATGGTGAGATGGATAACAGCCGTTGGCTAGCAGGCTTTTATTACCTGAATATTGATGGCGACTATGAGCAGGGCGGTGAAACGCCTGATTTCTTTGGTTCACATATGAACTGGTCGCTGGAAACAACGACCTGGTCGGTATTTGGCCAGATGGAATATGACTTCACGCCTGAACTGACTCTGATAGCAGGTTTGCGTTGGACAGAAGATGATAAAGATGCCTCTCAGACACTGACCTGTTCGTATGTCTGTGGCCCGGAGCCATTGGTTGTTCCTCTGGACGACCTGGATCAGTCTGATGGTGATTACTCATACAAGTTGCAACTGGAGTGGCACCCCGCTGACGATACGATGTTGTATGCAGGTGTGACGAGAGGCAACAAGGCGGGTGGTTTTAGCTTTGCGCCCTTTGTCTCTATCAACACTTTCCAGGGCGTTCCCGCATACGATCCCGAGGTATTAACCAGTTATGAAGCGGGTTTCAAAACCACCTTTGGCGATGGCCTGTATCGCCTTAACGGCAGCCTCTTTTACTATGATTATGAAGACTACCAGGCCTTTAGCCTACCAGCGCCGTTTACTCAGTTGATTGTCAATGTAGATGCGACCGTTGTTGGAGCTGAACTAGAGTTTGTGGCCACACCCTGGGAAGGATGGGAGTTTCAACTCGGTATGGGCTGGCTTGATGCTGAGGCTGAAGACGTTCCAACGGGGCCTGGGACAGTGGATGATCAGGAAATGCCGCAATCACCTTCTTTTAGTGCCAATGGATTGATCCGTAAATCCTGGCTGATGTCGAGTGGGACATTGTCTGCACAGGTTGATGCCAATTATGTGGGCGAACGTCAGCAAGCTGTACTTAACTCGTTTGGTGGTACCCTCGAAGACTATGTCTTGACCAATGCGCGTATAGGCTGGGCCTCGCCCGACGACAAATGGGATGTGTCGGCCTTCGTCAAGAATGTGTTTGATGAAGAGTTTTACCCGGTTACCTTTGGCACCGGCAACGGCGCTGTGATCAGAGTCTATAATCCACCGCGTTGGGCGGGACTGCAGGCGCGCTATCGTTGGTAAATCGTTTGGGTGTGTTTGGGGGAGCAATGAAATCTTCAGCTAGATCACGAAAAGTAGTTCTCCCTCTTTTTTTATTATCGGCCTTGATAATGGTCGGTTGTGGGCGGTCCACAACCGATATCCAGCCAGTCAATAACAGTGAGTGGCCCACCTGGGGAAATACGCCGGAAGGTGAGCGCTACTCAGGGTTAAGTCAAATAAATCGCGACAACGTTCAGGACCTGGAAGTCGCATGGATATTTCACACTGGTGATGCAGAGCCTGGGTTTGCAAGCTCCACTCACCTGACCTTTCAAACTACACCTCTTATGATTGAGGGTAAACTTTTCTTTAACACAGCTTATGGCAAGGCATTTGCCATAGACCCTGAATCGGGCGAAGAGATCTGGCGATTCGATGCGGCTCTGGACAAGAACATTGAATACGGAGGTGCAGTTGCTTCTCGCGGATTGACACTATGGGAAGACACGTCCCGTGATGACAATGAGATGTGCGCGCAGCGCCTGTTCATGGGCACGCTGAACGGTAGACTGTATGCGCTTGATTTGAATACTGGAGAGCTTTGCCAAGAATTTGGTGCTGAAGGGTACGTTGATCTAACCAAGGACATTAGTTTATCAGCGCCAGGAAATCTAGGCATTACGTCACCGCCTGTAATCCATGGTGACCTCATCATCACGGGATCATCTATCGCTGATTTTCGAGGTGTAGAGGTAGAACCTGGCATAGTGCGCGCCTTTAACGCTCGCACCGGCGAGGAGGTATGGAAGTGGGACCCTGTGCCACAGGATAGGTCCCTCCCTGCTTGGCAAACCTGGGGTGGAGCAGCGGCAATCGCCGGTGCAGGAAATGCGTGGGCGCCTCTGTCTATTGATTCAGCGCGAGATTTGGTGTTCGTTCCTACAAGCGCACCGGGATCGAGTTTTTTTGGTGGGCATCGCCCGGGCAACAATGATTACACAAGTTCTGTTGTCGCTCTGCGGGCGTCTACTGGTGAAGTAATATGGCACCAGCAGCTAGTTCACCATGATGTTTGGGATTACGATACGTCTGCACAGCCAGTGCTAATTGACTTGGAAAAGGATGGTGAAACAATTCCAGCGCTGGTACAGGCGACTAAAATGGGTTTTCTGTTTGTTTTTAATCGCGAAACCGGTGAGCCTGTTTTCGAAATTCAGGAAAGACCTGTTCCCCAGGGTGGTGTTCTGGGAGAACAGCTATCTCCGACACAGCGATTTCCAGTTGCACCTCCACCTGCCTCGAGGCAACAGCCAGTGACGCCGGAAGATGCATGGGGCTTTACATTTTTTGATCGTGGGAAATGCGCGGATCTTCTAGGTCAGCATCGCTCTGAGGGGATCTACACACCATTATCACTGGAGGGTACGATTATGACCCCCGGTTTTGCTGGAGGTATTAACTGGGGGAGTGGTTCGTTTGACCCAGTGCGTCAACGCTTCATTGTAAATTCTATGGATCTGCCCTATGTCGTGCAGCTAGCCACGCAGAACGATTCTCCAACGCAGGAGATTGCGGGCCCCGGCGGTGAATCCGCACACGATCAATGGATTCCACTACAGGGAACGCCTTATAAGGTACAGTTCAAATTCCTTCTTTCACCGTTTGGCGTTCCATGTACAGCGCCACCCTGGGGCAAGCTCTTGAGCTATGACTTGGGGAAGGGCGTTATAGACTGGGAGGTACCGCTGGGCACCATTCAAACCCTCGCACCGTTTTCACTGGTACCCAACATCCGTTTTGGCGTACCCAATATAGGTGGTAGCATCATAACTGAAAGTGGGCTAGTTTTTATTGGGGCAGCAGTTGATAACTTTCTCCGAGCGTTCGATATCGACACTGGCGAAGAAATATGGAAGGGCGATTTACCCTCAAGTGGCCAGGCAACACCTATGACTTATGCAGTCAACGGCAAGCAATACGTCGTCATCGCGGCGGGAGGTCACGCTTCGCTTGGTACAGAAATTGGCGATACCGTGATTGCTTTCGCGCTCCCCATCAAACCAACTCTATAACGTTCGGAGAAACGAATGACTAAAAGCTACAATCTGGGCGTCCGTATTTTGACACTTCTATTCCTTCCCACACTAAGTTTCTTGGCTCAGGCAGACGAAGGGCAAACCCGATGGCCCATCATTGACGCTCACGCTCACGCAATAGACTTATCGTTCTACAAACAGGGCGGCCTCCCCATCAATATGTTTTCAGGTGAAGATACACCGGACTACGACAAGAAGAGTTTGCGCAAGGCAGCATTTGCCGCAATGGACAAGTACAATATCGTTCGTGCCGTAGTCAGTGGCACTCTGGAAGACGT
>JADGEN010000120.1 GCA_016744355.1 Halieaceae bacterium | reverse complement strand
CTGGTATACACCCAGTCGTGCCTCGGGCTGGCATGTAACAGCAGCAGACACTTTTCCAAATAGTCCTCATCGAGCAGGTCGTCGTCGTCAAGGAAAACGATAAATGGTGCTGCGCAGGCGTTAGCGCCAGTTGTTCGAGCGGCGGCCAGCCACTTGTTTTCATCGTGTTTCAAAAATCTAATTGATAGTTCTTCATCCGCATACTGATCTTTCAGTTCATTGACAGCACCGATTGCTTCATCATCATCGCTTCCATCGTCTACCACAATAACTTCAAAAAGAGCCTTTCCCAGAGTTTGATTGGCTACGCTATACAGAGCCTCGCGCAATAACTCGGGGTTGGGGCGAAAGGAGGGGATTACAACGCTAATCTGTGGTGCGTAGTGAGGTGCCATTTTTATAGTCTCTAAAGTTTAGTCTTTGCGTAGCTCGTTTCTACAGACGAATCGGCTGAGGATACTAAAACATATCGTGGTGTTGGATTGCGCAGCCAGGAAGACGACTGAATTCGCTACCATAACTATTAGCAAATCGAATGCTCAGAGCAGGGAAGAGACTGAAAAAGCCACTGCTTACTTCGGCGACCAGATCGCTCCCCCTCGATTGCTGGGGAAGTATACGATGAAGCGGCAGGAGCATTATTGTTTTTCAGCAGCGCGATATTTTTGACTGTACTTCCAGTTTTTACATAAGGTTACGAGCAAAGTAGATTAACAGCACTAAAATCGCAACGCTACCGCTTTTACTTTGTAAATCATTGAGTTACTATCATAAAAAAATTAACTTGGCCATTAGTCCAACGTTTGGCCTCGATTCCTAACCTATAAAAACATTCGAGTACTCTAATGACTTACTCAATACCTATTCCGGTAATCCGGAATTTGGACGGGCCTGTTGACCGATAAATATGTTCTTGTAGTCGGCGGTGCCGGCTACATCGGGTCACATACCACTTTGCATCTGAATGAAATGGGATACCGGACCATTGTATTTGACAATCTTGTTAGCGGCCACGAGAGCGCAGTTATTCTCGGGGATTTCGTAAAAGGCGATCTCCACGTCATAAGCGATATCGAAGCAGTATTCGCACAATATGATATTGCCTGCGTACTCCATTTTGCAGCCTACTCCTATGTCGGCGAGTCTATGGCTCACCCACGAAAATATTACCAAAATAACGTAGCGGGTACCCTGAACCTGCTGGACGTTATGCTTAGGCATAATGTTCTGGACATTGTATTCTCATCGACATGTGCCACCTATGGCGCGCCCGTCCAGCTCCCCATTACGGAGAGCCATCCCCAACTCCCAATTAATCCCTATGGGGCCAGTAAGCTGATGGTTGAGAGAATTCTTCAGGATTATGGCCATGCCTATGGCTTGCGCTCGGTTGTTTTGAGGTATTTTAATGCCGCTGGGGCAGACCCCCAGTGTCGTATAGGTGAACAACATGATCCCGAGACCCACTTGATACCGTTGGTTCTGGAGGCGGCAGCCAGAGGCACCCCCATTAATGTATTCGGCACTGATTATGATACCAGCGATGGCACCTGCATCAGGGACTATATTCATGTCAACGACCTCGCGGCCGGACATGAGCTTGCGATCAAATACCTGTCAGCCACAGGCCAGTCTGCGGTGTTCAATTTGGGCAATGAACATGGATTTAGCGTTAAGGAAGTGATTCAAATCGCAGAAGCTGTAACCGGTACAAGTATTGATGCAAGGTATTGTGCCAGACGCGCTGGTGACCCCGCCGTATTGATCGCTGCTGCCGATCTGGCAAAGAGTGAGTTAGGATGGAGGCCCGCGCACTGTTCTTTGTCCGAAATTATTGAAACGGCCTGGGAGTGGGCCAGCTCGCGACCAACGAGTCCAATTCAGTGACTCTGTTGCGAACGAAGAAACCGGACATTGGCAATACTTTGTCTTCAGTCAATCTGCGTCCGCGGGCGTAGGCGTCATGAAGGTACTTCCACGTATAACCGAAGGAAAATATGTATGAAGAACCCTATTAGACAAAGAAGCTTAGTAACCGGTGGGTCGGGATTTTTGGGCTCACATTTGTGCGAGCGTTTATTGAGCGATGGTCACGACGTGCTTTGTGTGGATAATTTCTTTACAGGCACGCGCGAAAATGTACAGCACCTTCTTGATCATCCGCGCTTCGAGTTGATGCGCCATGATGTCACTTTTCCTCTCTATGTCGAGGTTGACGAAATATACAACCTGGCGTGCCCAGCATCCCCTATCCATTATCAATTTGACCCGGTTCAAACGACTAAAACAAGTGTTCACGGCGCTATCAATATGCTGGGCCTGGCCAAGCGTATTAAGGCCCGGATATTTCAGGCATCTACCAGTGAGGTTTATGGCGATCCGCTTGTACATCCGCAAACTGAGGATTATTGGGGGCATGTTAACCCCACAGGTATTCGGTCGTGCTATGACGAGGGGAAGCGTTGTGCGGAAACCTTGTTCTTTGACTATAAGAGGCAGCATGACTTGTCCATCAAAGTGGCTCGTATCTTTAATACCTACGGCCCAAGGATGCACCCGAACGACGGCAGAGTCGTTTCCAATTTTATCGTTCAGGCACTCAAGGGGCAGCCCATAACAATATATGGTGAGGGTCGGCAGTCTCGCGCCTTTTGTTATGTGGATGACTTGATCGAAGGCTTTGTTCGTATGATGGCTAGCCCCGAATCATTCACTGGCCCCGTTAATCTGGGTAACCCGGTGGAGTTCACTATTCGTGAGCTGGCTGAGCTGGTTATCGAATTGACTAATTCGAGTTCCACGCTTATCAATGAGCCATTGCCCGCCGATGACCCGCAACAGCGTCAGCCTGATATTAGCCTGGCAAAAGCGGAACTGGGTTGGGAGCCGGTAATACCACTAAAAGAGGGGCTGTTGAAAACTGTCAGCTATTTCGACCAAATGATCTCAGACGGTCGGGCCTAGCGCGGCACCTTGACACGAATATTATTCGCCATCCGAATTGTAGGAGTATTTCCTTACCTTGTTGCTATAGTACTGTGGCAACGAATTTTATCTTTGTAGGCTTGCCCGCGAGTATTCTAACTGCCACTGTGCCTGTGTTATATGAGATTTCAGCGCTTTGGTTTTCGAACAATGATTACCGTTTGTAGGCTATGGGCTAACGGAATGATCTCCAGTATTTCGAAAAAACGACCCCACACGCGCTTGATATAATCGGTACTGTGCCAGACCTGCCCCCGGTAAGGACCTAAATCAGTATGGCGAAATCCAGTCCGCCCTTTTGGCAAATCCTGTTTTACATGGTCTTCGAATTGCGGAATAGAAGTGTGTAACCGAGCGCGGAAACTTTCGACCGCTGGGCCTGTCCCACTTTGTACCTGTTCCCATGTGCTTTCTGTATGTGCGGTCAGGATGGCAAGTCCACCCGGCTCAAGGATGCGCCGCAATTCGGCTAGAAACCCGGTCTCAAACGTGTCGATGTGTGTGAATACAGAATAGGCCAGCACTGCATGAAAATAGTTACTTTCCACGGGTAACGCTGGCAACGCCGGCAGCGCGATCGGTTTTACCCTCTCGGGCATATGCTCCAGCAACCAGCGGATATGCCGGTGGTTTATGTCTGTGCCCCAAATCTCGGACATATCTGTCTGACATACAAAATGGCGCATAACGCGACCTGTTGCGCATCCCATTTCAAGGATGCGGTCTGGTTTGCAATTCCAACGCTCGAATGACTGTTGGGCAACGCGGAAATCCCTGAGACCTGACAACCAGTAATACCCGTCAAAACCTCGCGAATATCCTTCCCTGTCGTCGTCCGAGGGCACCGCCAGCGTGTCACGTTTGATCGCGTCTGCAATTTTGTAGTCGCTAAGTTCTTTAAGATTGTACCCCGAAACAACTCGTTTCCGTTGCTCATCGGACCAGTCTGAAAGCAGCGTGGAGTTTTCGAACGGTTTTGTATCCAGTGCTTTCGATGAAAAATCGTCTTCCCAGCGCAGTGGTCGTTTGTCGGGCATTGGAGTCGTGCTCATCAATTTTACCTTTTTGAACGATGTCGACTGAAGAATGTGCTTCTTTTCGGCTTCAGTGTGTGGGGCAGCGCTTTCTCAGCGTTTCTCCAATTCTTAGCACGGCATCAAGCAAGCCATCTGCCTGTGTTTGTTCCTGGCGGGCGCCTATGTAGCAAGGTCGAAGAACGAGCTGTCCGTCTATGCGTGTGGTGCTAGGCATGTATTTATTTTCTCGCACCAGGCGGCGATACAAAACCTGGTTAAAATGATTCAGGTCACTAATCCCCGCAGCAGTATAACGGAAACAACAAATCGATAACCTTGGTTCACTGAATACTTCGAGGTTTGCATGTGCACTCGCAAAATCAAAGATGTAGCGCGCGATATCATTGTGGCTTTTTATTCTCTCGCGCATACCCTCGACACCAATTTCCCGGATCATTGCCCAAACCACTACACCCCGACATGGTGCAGTTAATTCAACGCCATAATTAAAGTAGGGAATCCCAAAGTCATCAAGAGAGTGTTCAATAACTGCAGCGGTATCTTTGGGTAGATCAACAGAGCCTTCGAGGTAATCTGCCGCCTCCTGGGTGAAGGCTCTTTCTAACAGGTTTCGATCGCGAACGAATGTCGCGCCAATACCGCCGGCGGCCCCCAGCCACTTATGTGGATCAACAATTACAGAGTCTGCCAACTCCAGGCCCTCGTATAAATGACTGATACGGTCATCCAGGATACCCGGTAATCCATAAGCCCCATCAACGTGATACCAGATCTCGTGTTCTCTGGCGATCTCGCCAATTTTCAATAGGGGGTCAATGGCACCTGTATTGGTGCTGCCGGCATTGGCGACAATAGCCAGGGCCAGGGCGCCATTTTTTTTATCTTCTTCTATTAATCCCCGCAATGCCTCTACTTGCATACGACCTTCACTGTCACAGGCAACAGCTTTAACCGCTCGTCTGCCTATTCCAAGAACGCCGGCCGATCGCTGAATTGTGTGATGGCATTCCGCACTCGCGTAAATACTTACCGGCCGATCAACCCCATTCGCAGCCACATCATGACCCACTTTTTCAAATGCAAACTGGCGTGCACCACCCAATGCAACCAGGTTTGCCACTGAACCGCCGCTGCTGTAGACGCCCCGCAGGTTTTTAATACCCAGCATTTCTGCTAGCCAATTCAGTGAAAGCTCCTCCAGGAAATTGAATGCAGTCCCCAGGTAACGATGCGGGGAAGCGATACCCGCAGCGGTAGAGGCGATACTTGATGCGCTTACGGCTCCGGTGGTAATGAATGCAGTAAACCCCGGATTTGCTACGGGGGAGCCATTGGGAATCACTTCGCTAAGCAGCTCTTGTGTGACGGTGTCTATTCCGACTCCTTTCTCCGGTAATGCGATATCCAGTGTTTCCCGCCACGTACTGTTGGGGTGTAAGGCATCGGGATGTTCGAATTTTAAAAATTGATCCAGACCCGATCCAACTTCTGAAAGTAAGGTCTGTAAATTGCCGGTTTCTGCTTGCTCTTTCGTCATATAGGTCTCATCAATTTTGCTAGATTGAATTCTAGCCATGTTGAGGTCACACTTCTATTTCTGCGCATCGACATCGCAGGTACTAACGGAATGAACTATAGCTACGCTCGCTGCTAGCACCTGTCTCTTGGCGGGTATTGCCAACTTAACTCCCCGAAATGAGATAATCCGCCACACCGGGAAACGCGCCAAACGGTCGATACGGACTAGCTTGAACGTATCGACTTTAGCAAGGCAGGCGTTAAATGGGTGTACCATTAATTTCACTGGAAATCAGCTCGGTTAAAGTACTGTCATTATCCTCTTTTATCAGCTCACCGTTACCTACGCCAAACCAACGAGTAGTCTCCCCGCTAACTCCATTTAACGTGGTCTCTTCGACAAATTTACAGGCGTCAAATGTTCCGGCAGGAACTGTCACGGAGTCAACACCAAGATAGGTCTTCACTCTTTTGACGTTCTCAACGTGCTCTGCAGTGTGACCCTGACTTACTGTTTTAACCATCGTTGTATGCGTTTGTGAAAAACTCTCTCCAGCGGCGAGATCAAATCGCTCTAATATGCCAGGTGTAATCGTCGCTGTGTTGGTTGCGCTAATTGGACTTGTTAACTCAGCTTCGACGCCAAAAACAGTTATACGCTTTCTCGACAAGTCCACTGCGACGTAAGAATCGGTGTTGCTTTCAGAAGGCGATGCACCAGTGACGGACACTTCACTATGGAAGTGAGTGCCGACTCGGCCACCAAACGATTCTTGCCCCAGCACCTGTTCATTAACCCGAAATCGAACGACGCCACCATTCTCCTTATCTGTCGAGTTGAAGACAACATTAACAGTGGTTCCTTGAGCTAGCATCTCTGGATTAAAGCAAACACTTGCCGCCTGTGTCCCCAGTTCTTCCCCATCATCTATCTCAAAGACAGGCTCCAGGAAAAATACTTCATTGCGCTCGAGAAACCCCATTAGAGCGGAATTTCCTTCAAACCCTGAGGTAAATAGATGGCAGGGCTTATTGGACCCTCCACAGAGTCCACGATCTTTTTTCTTCCACTGTTTGAAGCGAAAGCCACTCTCAGCTTTGGCGGAATATGTTTCGTCAAAAAACAAATCAACCACATCAACGCTGCAAGTTTGACCTGTGCGGCAAATAAATGTGCTCCCCGCGTTGGTAACAGAACCCCCCGCCGGAACCTTAACTTCAACTTTACATGCTGTTAAAAATGTAGTGATCATCACAAAAAAAAGTAATTTAGAAATCATGTTTTCCCCAGAACCCCATACGTTATTAAACCGAAATTATTCGGCACTACCGATGCTTTGTGTACCCTGGCATATTCATTCGGGCACACACACAGCACCACATCAACTCTAGCGTTTCTCTCGCGGGCTGACAACAGGCCGGTAGGTTTTCGTCCGTTTGGGGTAGGGTGGGTACATGAGATATACCACCCCTTTTTTCTGGTCTCAAAAAATCAGCTTTTTGATCCTCAACCTTGAGTTGCTAGAAGGTGCTGGCTTTGATGGCTCGCCAACTTGCTTCACAGGAATTCGAGTTCAAGCAGTTGAACTCGCTTGCCACCAGACTTCTGTCGCGTAGTAAGCGGCTAAGCACGTCCATTGTGAGTTCGACTTGGACTCTTTCGTTTTTCTCAGTTTGGTCGCTCACGGATTCCTGCCTAATGAATCTGTCCGGATACGTTTTCGTTATAGTTGTAGGCTCTATTATCTGCTGTTGAGAGTCTTAAGTACTCTCCTGTTTCCAACAGTCGTTGACAGCCAGCAAGGACGGTTGCCTGCTCGCACCCTGCTACGAGTAAACGTTCAAAAAGATCGATAGCAGACCCTATTACTGCGTGTGCGAATTTGGATTCTCCAACAGTAGAGAGTAAGCGGGCTAACAGTACACCAGAATCGGCGAAGCGGTCGATGTCAATCGAGGTGACCACGGTTTTGTGGCCCAGCACGATTTCAGATGCTTCAAAGGCAGCGCCGGCGTGGTTAATTGCCTCCAGATAGCTTCGCTCTTCGGCAAGATCCTGGCTACGGCTGTAAGACTGCAACCAGGTATTGACAGCGGCTTCAGGTCTATCGCTCAGCCAACGACGGTGATTGATACATAGAAACTGAAATTTATTCATCACGAGCTCTCGGTGGTTGGGTATGTTTTTAGATGCTAATAAGAATCATTATCATATGCAAGTTCATTCTATCAATAATTAACAAGCTTAATTTTTATACTTTCTATCGCCTATGCTTATAATTGCAAATGAGAATCATTTGTATTAGGGTTCACTATCTTAGATGCACACCACTAAGCCTCGACCCCCAAAGGATTCAATACCGATGTCTTACAAAGCCTGTCTCGCTTAAAAAACTTTGCCGTGCTTAGTCGCCATAGCGTTGATCTCACTTGCCTTTTTGTCGCTATCGGCTTCAGCTCAGGGCGAGGCAGCCGAGCCTGAGACACCGCTCAGTGATGAGAATATTGAGCACGTGTTAGTAATTGGTGACAAGATTCAGCGCAGTTTTCTCGAAACCATGAATAGCGTTGGGGTTGTCACCGCCGACGAACTAGATGCCTATGATATAGCCGATACCAGCGATGCTTATCTGCGCATGGCAAATGTCCGTGCCTTTTCTCAAGGCGCAGGTTCTAAAAGTATCAGCATCCGCGGCCTTAACGCCGACGGCGTCACCCAGCCGGCCAACTCCGCATCACTCATTTCGGTTGTCATCGACGGTGTGACCCAGTCTTCCGAAGGC